>NZ_JAUNXI010000006.1 GCF_030539875.1 Methanobrevibacter sp. | reverse complement strand
GGGATGAGAATAATGCGATTTACTAAAAATCACTTAAGTTCTTGAAAGTGCCTTTAACAATTGATTATATGGTAAAAAGAAGTATAAAATTATTATTATTTGAAAATAAATATTTTAAAAAATAAGTTAGATGGTAAATTCCTGGGATTAGGATGCCGGGGGCGGGATTCGAACCCGCGATCTCACGGTATCCCAGGAATATGTCAGAGCACTGCATTATTACCCTATGAGCCGTGCGCTCTAACCAGCTGAGCCACCCCGGCATCTAACAATAATACTTTACTTTATCATTATATTTAAAGTTTTGTTTTTTTAATCTTTTTTGGTAAACTTTTATAAAGAATAGGATAATTTAAAAAGACATGAAATATATAATAATTAATTGTATTATGCTTATTAGGAGTAATGTTTATGAGTAAAGTTAGAGATATGTCTTTAGCACCTGAAGGTATTAGAAAGATTGAATGGGTTCAAAAACACATGCCTGTTTTAGAACACATTAAACAAGAATATATGGAAACCCAACCTTTCAAAGGAATTACAATCGGTTCATGCTTGCATTTGGAACCTAAAACCATCAATTTAGGTCTGACTTTAATGGCAGGTGGAGCTGAAGTTGCAATGACAGGATGCAATCCTCTATCCACACATGATGATGCAGTTGCAGGTGCGGCTGATTTGGGACTAAACGTTTATGGTTGGAGAGAACAGGACGATGAAGAGTATTACCAAACCATTAACATGGTTCTTGACCACAAACCGGATATAATCATCGACGATGGAGCAGACATGATTATGGTGCTTCACAATGAAAGAAAAGAACTGTTGTCCCATATTAAAGGGGCTTGTGAAGAAACCACTACTGGTGTTCACAGATTACAGGCAATGCACGCTGACAGCGCATTGAAATTCCCGGTAATTGCAGTAAATGACGCATACACCAAATATTTATTTGACAATCGTTATGGGACAGGACAATCAAGTTTTGATGCAATTATGGGAACAACCAATATGTTAATAGCAGGTAAAACCGTAACCATATGCGGATATGGTTGGTGCGGTCGCGGATTGGCTTTAAGGGCAGCGGGTCTTGGAGCGGATGTAATTGTAACTGAAATCGATCCGATCAGAGCACTTGAAGCAAGAATGGACGGATACCGTGTAATGACTATCCGTGAAGCAGTTAAGGTATCAGACTTAATCGTTACCGTAACAGGTAATGCAGATATTATCAGCGGCGATGACTTCAAGTACATGAAAGACGGATGCATGCTTGCAAATTCAGGCCACTTTAATGTGGAAATTAACAGGCCTGATCTGGAAGCTATTTCAACCAACGTTGCCGAAGTGCGTGAAAGCATAGAAGAGTTCACAACTAATGATGGCCGCAAGATTTACTTGCTGGCTGACGGCCGTTTAGTAAACTTGTCTGCAGCTCGCGGACAGGGACATCCTGCTGAGATAATGGATATGAGTTTTGCTGTACAGGCATTATCTGCAAAACACATTATGGAAAATGATTTAGAGGTAGGAGTAACCAAAGCACCTGATGAAATCGATTATAATGTAGCTACAATGAAATTGAAAGCTATGGATATTGAAATCGACTCATTAACTGATAAACAAAAAGATTACATGTCAAATTGGCAGGAAGGAACATAATTCCTTCAACTTCTTTTTTATGTCTTATTTTCAATACATTGACAATGGTGAAGGGCCGGTAAAGCTGTTTATTGGCGGGCTTCATGGGAATGAAGGTAAAACATCTCTGAAATTCATTAAAAGAATTAAAGATGAAGATTTATCATGTGGCCAGTTCTATTTTTATAACTTTGATAAAACGCCTTATGTATCAACCATTAAAAAGGAATTTTACTCAACTAAAATCGGCAAAAAGGTTTTGGAATTAATTAGAGATTTAAAGCCGGATTTTTATACTGAACTCCATTGTTATGATCTTAAAAATTATAATAAACTAATTTCAATAGAGAGATATGAAAAAACAGGCATTCCTCCCCTTATAAAATTGGGAAATCATGTGCTGGTTTCATCTGTTTCGCCGCTGATTAGAATGACTTATTTTTCAGCCGAAACGGTATGTAAAACATTGGAATTTCCATGCTTTGAAAAGTTAAATCCGGAAATTGCCGGAAGATATGATTTTAATATGGCGAGGGCTATTGAAACTTATGAAGAATTGCTTAAATTAATCTTGAAATCATCATCAAGACAGGACTTTGAAAGGAAAATGATGATAAGGTATTCCGAGCAGGTTCATTTGGCTATGGAATATGCCCAAAAAGTATTCGGTAAAGATTTTCCTCCTTATTAGATTGTTTATATACTTTGCTAACTAAATATAAATTTACATAAAAAGAGTTTCGGAGGAGAATATGGGATTTTTAAATAATATCATAATTGTTTTCTATGTTACTCATAAGTTCAATAGAAAAGTTCAAATTAAGGGAATATTGGACATGGATTACTATGGGGAGATGGAAAATCCGTTGCAGTATTTTGATGAAGACAATAACCTGATTTGGCACATACCTCCAAATCCCTATAGGGGAGGCTCTAAAGATTACGCTGATTACAATAAATTATTGAAAATGTTTAAAGCGAATAAGAACTTCATATATCTCTTAAAAAACTGCAACAATGTCCAACATCATTATTTTGAGGGGTATGATGTTGAAATGGAAGTGCTGACCTGGAAATAAATGCATATAATGCAGATATATTTGTCTTTAAAAAAATAGCTAATGGAAGTCATTTATGACTTAAATTAGTTTAGAACCACGCATCGAGACTTTTCTGTGAGGATGTTAGATTTTTAAGTTTGTCTGAGGCTTTGGATACGCGGTCTTCTGAAAAGCCATGTTCATAACATAAAAATTCGATGATTTTGTCTTTTTCAGGCTTTTGCCATTTAATCTTATAGTCGGTATTCACGTTATGATTAAGAAAGATTTCACGAACCTCATCTAAATCATGGTCTGATTCCTTTTGAAGTTCGGCTATTTTTTCCTTTAATTGTCCCTTATGGGCCAACTTAAGAGCAGTTTTAGCCCCTATGCCCTTAAGACCTTCACAAAAATCGGTTCCAATTAATATTCCCATATCGATTAATTCTTCTCTTGTTATGTCTAATTCTCTTAAAACCCTATTTAAATCATAATATTCTAGATTGCCGAGATTTGAATTGACGGCAAGGTTTCTTACAACTCTTTTGGCTCCAAATAAAAGGCAATCGTAATCCTGTGATGCAACTGCATATGCATCACCATTAGCTACAAGGTATGCTGCCTGTGCTTCACCTTCACCTTTGGCTTCAATATAGGGGATTCCCATTAATGTTAATAATTTTTTGGAGGATTCAAGTATTTCTGGTGATAGTTTGGAGGATCTCATAGCAAATTTGCGGGCTTTTTCCTCATCTCCTTTAGCCAGAGCCTCTTTATAGGTCCGTTCTGCTTCGTCTCTGATTTCTCTTCTTTTTGCCTGTGTTTCACTTTTAAGTTCCGGAGCTTTTCCATCGAATATATAAATTGGTTTTATTCCTTTTTCAATCATTGAAGAGTTTCTATATAATATTCCGCTTAGATGGGATGTGACATTTCCGTTTTCGTCACATAAAGGCCTTCCGTCCCTTTGCCTTATGGTTGATAAGAATTGGAAAAGGGTGTTGAATGCATCAATGGAAATTGTTCTTCCTTCCAAATCTTTGAAATTAATTGATTCCGGTTCAATTATGTCCTTCAGTTTCACGCCCATTTTAACAACCTATATCTCTTTAAAATAGCTGATTGGAAATACTTCTTTAATCCACATCAATATTTCGTCATTGTTGATTATGACATAGTCTCTTGCAAGCATGTCTTCATCTGTTTTAAACAGTTCCTTTAAAGTTTCGTTTGGTTTTTCAATGAAGATGTTGTTGATTTCCCTTCTGGATTCGATATTGTAATTTTTCAGAATTCTGCCAATCGGTATGTCTGCTCTAACTAAATCGGCACAGATATTCTCATCACATCTTGATAATGGAATGTGTGAGATTGCATAAATTAAGGGTCTGCCGTCCTTATGCATTATAACCTCGCGGTAATTAATCTGTTCTCCCTCACTTACATTAACCAGTTTTGCATGGCTTTTATCTGCTGTTTCAAAATGCTGGTCAAGTGTTGTTAGTGTAATTTTTCCATATAATACATCTAAAATAGCTGTAATTGATCCGTCAGTTGTTAGCAGGATTTTTTGCGTATTTGAAAAAGTTTCACCATATTCTTCTTCGGCCTGTTTTATTTTTTCAATAAGGTCTCTGTTGGCTTCGTTTTTAGACATTTGCATTTTAAATCACTATAAATCTTTTGGATTAGTAATAACTCCTGTAATTGCAGATGCAGCTACTACTTTTGAATTGGATAGATATACTGAGGATTTAGGGTCTCCCATTCTGCCTTTAAAGTTTCTGTTGGTTGTTGAAATGCAGGATTCTCCTTCGGACAGCACTCCCATATGTCCTCCAAGACAAGGGCCGCATCCAGGATTGCAGATAATTGCTCCGGCATCTATGAATGTGTCCATATATCCTAACTGCATTGCCTGTTTGTAAATTTCTCTTGATGCTGGAAGAATAATCAATCTTACTGAATCACTAATTTTTTGACCATCCAATATTTCGTGAGCTTCCTTTAAATCAGAAAGTCTGCCGTTGGTACATGACCCTATAAGGCACTGGTCTATGTGGGTTCCTTCAATTTTTGAAATATCGCAGACATTGTCCACGTCATTTGGACATGCAATTTGAGGTTCCATATCGCTTATGTCAAAATGCATTTCCTTGGAATATTCTGCATCATCATCTGATTTAACGATATTTAACTGAGATTCGTTTTTGCCGGTTCTTTTGCAAATGTAATCAATGACATCACGATTTGGCTCCATAATTCCGTTTTTAGCACCCATTTCAATAGCCATGTTACACATGGTTGCCCTTCCTTCAACGCCCATGTTTTCTATAACATCTCCACAAAACTCGGCTGTCTTATAGGTTGCGCCTGCTATTCCAATTTCTCCTATGATGTTTAAAATGATGTCTTTTGGTGCAATATATGGATTTGATTCTCCGGTCACTTCCATTTTAATGGCTTCAGGAACCATAAACCATGTTTTGCCGGTTGCCCAAACCATTGCAAGGTCAGTTGCACCCATACCTGTTGAAAATGCTCCAAAAGCACCGTAGGTACATGTATGTGAATCGGCACCAACAATTACCTTGCCAGGCTCCACAAGTCCCATTTCAGGAACAACCTGATGGCATATTCCTTCGCCGTGAATAAAGTTTTTTGTAATATTCTGTGTTTTAATAAAATCGCGGCAAACTTTCTGAAATTCCGCAGAACCGATTGTATTGGCGGGGATGTTGTGATCAAATATGATTGCAATTTTTTCAGAATCCCATACTTTATCGGCTATTTTTTCAAAGGTCTTAATAGCCGGCGGGGAAGTTCCGTCATGTGACATTGCAAGGTCAACCGGAATTTCAATGATTTCTCCTGGAATAACTTCATGTCCTGCTTTTGCAGACAATATTTTCTCAGTAATATTCATCTTAATCTATTCCTTTTTGTTGATTTTTTTAATAATTTCTTTGAATACTGTATCGTTAATGTATTTTCCCTCTTCTCTGGATTTTTTAACTTGCCTTACGATTTCAATAAGCTCTTCATCACTAACTTCAAGTTCACATTCATTTAATTTTGCCCTGACGGCTCTGCATCCAGAGTGTTTACCTAAAACAAGCTGCCTTTTTTGACCAACCAATTCAGGAACATATGGTTCATAACATAAAGGCTCTTCAATAACCGCATCAACGTGTATTCCTGATTCGTGTCTGAAGACATTGTTTCCAACAACCGGCTTGTTGCTTGGAATAGGAAGTCCGCTTGATTTTGATACGATATCGGACAGTTCTTTAATATATTTGGTTTTGAATCCATAATCTTTGCCGTAGAGAATTTTCAGAGCCATGATTAATTCTTCTAAAGAGGCGTTTCCTGCCCTTTCTCCAATACCGTTAACGGTTGTTGAAATACCTTTTGCACCTGCTAAAATACCTGTAATGGAGTTGATAACAGCAAGACCGAAGTCGTTGTGGCAGTGAAGCGCAAGATTGACATCCAAATCTTTTACAAGTTCCCTTACAAGATAGTCAATTCCTTGAGGAGTAATCGCACCTGTTGTATCTGCAATATGGACTCTGTCAGCTCCGCATTCCTGAGCCTTTGAATAAATCCTTTTTAAAAAATCAATATCTGTTCTTGTAGCGTCTTCTGCTGAGAATGCAACGTATAATCCGTGGTCCTTAGCATAGTCCACTGCAGTTTCACATAATTTAATTGCATCCTGGCGGGTAATGTGCATCTTGTGGTCTAAATGAATATCGGAGGTTCCCACAAATGTGATGATTCCTCCCACATCACAATCAAGAGCCACATCAATATCCTCTTTTTTGGTTCTTGTTAAAGCAAGGATTGTGGCATCAAGCCCTTCATTGGCTATTGCCTTTACGGTCTCTTTTTCTTTTTCAGAAACTATTGGAAATCCTGCTTCAATTTGGTGAATTTTAAACTGATCAAGCTTTCTGGCTATTTCTAATTTTTCATCAAAATTAAAACAGACGCCGGGAGTTTGTTCTCCGTCCCTTAATGTTGTATCATAGATTAGCAAGTCTTCAGGGAATTTCAACTCATATTCTTTGTTATAATGGCTAATAAAATATTGCAATATAATCACATCTTGTAATGTTGTAAAATATAATATAATTAATAATATTAGTTAGTTATTATTATTTAAGTTTTCTAAAAGTTCCAAATATGATGTTCTCTCAAAGCCATCTCTAATGCCTAATTTTTCAAACAATTCAAAAATGGATTTTTGAGCATTTGAATAATCTTCTCCATCTTCCAGAGCAATTTCTATTTCCATATAGGGATCAAGACCTTCAATATCGTCAAGTGATATTTCAAAGTTTTTATAAGAGTAATATTGTCTGTTTTTTCTAACGGTTCTGACTTTTCTAAAACCCACTGCTTCAAATATGTCTGTGCATTTCTGAGATTCTTCTATACTCATTTCAATTTCTTTCCTGGTTTTTGATTTGCTGTCAATTTTCGGCCCCTTGTATGTTATAAAAATATTGACGTCATCATTTTCCTTTGTTGTTCTAATTCTTAGCGCTTCGTCAGTTTTGGCAAAGTCTACAACAGGACTGTTAAAGTAAATGTCTTCCTGAAATTCTTTTTTAGTTTTTGCCGCACCAATTTCGCCTAATTTTTTTTCCATCAGGCTAAAATCATCGATTTTAGCTTTAACTTCAACTTCAATCATGTTATCCCCTTTGTTATATAAATAATATAGTTTATCTCTTTTCATGAAAAAATTCATGATGTCATCTGAATGGCAACATTTTCAAATTCTATATAAATATCGGCTCTTTTACAAATAACTTTTTATGTATTGTCTTTCTTATTTTTCAGTGGCTGTTTAAGTATTGTTATTAAATAGGGTAAAGTTCATCTGCTTATTTTGAAAAATTATTATTTTCATTTTTATTTCAGATTTTTCCCATATCCTTTAAATAAACATACCTTTATATACTATTTAATTTATATATTTTATTAGTAAAAATTTAACTATTTTTTTCTTTCTTAAATTTTACTATTCTACTTTTAATAATTAAGGAGGTTTTAAATTGACCGATGTTGAAATAAAAATTGAAAACATTGTTGCTTCTGCAAGCATTGGTAAAGACATTGTTCTTACTGAAGTGTCCCAAGCTTTAGAAGGGGTTAATTTTAATCGTGAACAGTTTCCGGGATTAGTTTTTAAACTTAAAGATCCTAAAACAGCAGCATTAATATTTAGCTCTGGTAAGCTTGTGTGTACTGGAGCAAAATCTATAGATGATTCTAAATTAGCAATCAAGAAAACTGTAGATTTAATGAGGACTATCGATACTGAGATTCCTCACGAATTTGAAATTAAAATTCAAAATATTGTGGCTTCTGCAAACTTAGAATCCACATTAAATTTAGAAGCCGTTGCTTTAGAACTTGAAGATACTGAATATGAACCTGAACAATTTCCGGGTTTGGTATACAGATTGTCTGACCCTAAAGTGGTTTTATTATTATTCGGCTCAGGTAAAGTTGTATGTACCGGAGCTAAAACTAAAAGCGACGCCAAATTAGGTGTCGAAAGAGCTTACGATAGATTAAGTGAGCTAGATTTAATATAATTGGTGGTATTATTGATTAAACTTGTAGTATTTGACTTAGATAACGTTATTATTGATGGTGAAGCGATAGATGAGATAGGAAAGATAGCAAATGTTGAAGAAGACATAGCTGCAATTACTGAAAAAGCTATGCAAGGGGAAATTGACTTTGAAACTTCTATTAAAGATAGAGTTCAACTTCTTGAAGGTACTTCTATTGAAGATATCGAAAAAGTTGCTGACGAACTTCCGTTAATGTCTGGAGCTAGCGAAACCATCAAAGCTTTAAAAGAAAAAGATGTAGATGTAGCTATCATTAGTGGTAGTTTTGATGTAGTGGCTGACAAAATTAAAGATAAAATCGGAGTTGAAACCGTTTATACCAACAGTTTCACAGTCGAAGATGGTAAATTAACTGGTGAAGTGACTGGTCCTTTAGTATCCGGTTCTAAATTAGACGTATTAAAAGACCACGTTGAAAAAGCAGGCATTACTTTTGATGAAGTAATTGCTGTTGGAGATGGCGCTAACGACATTTCCATGATCGAGTCAGCAGGTTGCGGAATTGCATTCAATGCAAAAGATTCTGTAAAAGAAATTGCTGATGTTGTAATAGAAGAAAAAGACTTATGCAAAGTCTTAGATGAAATCCTTAATCAATTAACCACTGATGCTGAAACTGAAACTGTAGAAAACGAAGCTGAAGATAAAAAAGAAAAAGCTGTCCCTAAATCTGATTTTGTTCTTGCCGACACTATTGCTGGTGTAAGAAAACAAAAAGATGAAAAAGAAGCTGAAATCTCCAAAGTTGCTGAAGAAAGGGAAAATTTCAACAAAATAGCTAAAGAACAACGTAAAATTAGAGATGAATTAAATGCATCTTTAAAAGAAAACTTAAACAAAGCTATTGAGTTCAGAAATGAACGTAATGAAATTAACAAAGCTGTTGAAGCTGCTAAAAAAGCACGTAATGATGCTAACAACAAAATTAAAAGTTTAGAATGGTCTTCCGGTAAACGTGATAAAATCAAAATAGAAAATGAAATCAAAAAGATTGATAAAATCATTGAAACTCGCGTTTTAGACATTAAAAAAGAAAATCAGCTTGTTAAAAATGCAAACGATCTCAGAAAAGAGTTAATGAAAATTCATGAAGATGAATCAGTTAAAGACGAAGCTCACGAACTTAAAAAAGTATCTGAGGAAGAACACGAAAAAGTTATCGCTTTATCTGAACAGGCTCAAGCGGCTCATGAAGAAATGCTTATCTACTTCAGAAAAACTGATGATATCAGAACCGCAGCTGATGAAGCTCACAAAAAATTCATCGAAGCACGTAAAAACGCTTCCGCTAAACATGAAGAATTCAAAGCAATCTTAAGCGATATTCATGTTATCAACAAAAAATTAGGTTCCAGCAGACCTAAAAAGAGAAAATCTGATAACAAACAGTCTGGCGGATTTAATAAAAACCGCGAAGAAAAAGAAAGAGCTGAAGAAATCTTTGCTAAATTCAAACAAGGTGGAAAAGTCTCTACTGAAGAGATTTTACTCTTACAAAAATACAATATAGGTTAAGCTTTCTAACCTATTTCTTTTTTTATTTTCAATGGTTTTACTATGACAGAAGAAAAAATCGAAACATGTTTTATTTGTGGTAAAGAATTTGACATGAATAAGGCAGACCTTGCATATTACCGCAATGGCAAATACCCGATTTGTGATTTCTGTGCTGATTTTTACAGATTTTACAACGAAGAATTATAACTTTTTTTTTAAATTTTAACTGCAACTTTTTTTTCAAAATATTTTTATATAACATATTTATTTATATTATATTCAGTATGTTTTTTAGTGAGAGGGTAGTATAGAATGCATGAAGTAATAGTATGTGAGAAACCAACATCTGCGGAAAAGATTGCAAAGGCGCTTTCGCCAAGTGCTAAAAAGAAGGTATATAATAAAAAAGTGAAATACTGGGAACTTAAAAAGGATTCAAAATACATAACTGTTGTATCTGCTGTTGGCCACCTTTATTCACTTACTCCCGATAATCCTAAAGACAAGGTCTATTTCGATCTTCACTGGGCTCCCGCTTATGAGGTTAATAAAAAAGGCAGCGGATTTACTAAAGATTATGTAAGGGCTATTAAAAAACTTGGAAAAGGCGCAGATTCATATATTCATGCTTGTGATTATGATACTGAAGGAACTTTAATCGGTTATAATGCATTAAAGTATGCCTGCGGACAAAATGATCTGGCTAAGATTTCCCGTATGAAATTTTCCACTTTGACTAAAAAGGACCTGCTTGAAGCTTATGACAATAGAATTGAGTTGGATATGAGTCAGGTAGACACAGGTATTGCAAGACATGTCCTTGATTACTATTTCGGAGTTAACATTTCCAAAGCATTAATGAAATCTGTTAGCAGCGCTAAACATAGATTTTTAAAGTTATCTGCCGGCCGTGTTCAAACACCTACTTTATCAATTTTAGTTGAAAGGGAAAAAGAGATTAAAGAATTTGTTTCTGAACCTTATTGGTTAATCAAAGCCATTATTGAAGGAGATATTGAAGCCAATCATGTTGACGGCAAAATATTTGATAAGAAAAGGGCTGAAGAGATAATGGACAAATGCCAAGGAAAAGATGCTGCAGTTTATAAGATTAATATCTCCAATTCCACAACAAAACCTCCAGTTCCTTTTAACCTGGGAGGACTTCAATCTGAAGCATATAACGTCTTTGGATTCTCACCTAAAAAGACACAAACAATTGCTCAAAACCTCTATACTTCCGGATACACTTCTTATCCCCGCACCTCTTCACAAAAATTACCTGACAGCTTAGACTTCAAATCCATTTTTGATCAGTTAAGCAATGACTCTGCGTTTAAAAAACACATTGATCAACTTCCATCCAAACTGAAACCTAACAACGGTAAAAAGGATGATGCGGCTCACCCTGCAATTCATCCAACAGGAATTTTGCCTCAGGGTTTGTCTAAGGATGAGAAAAAGATTTATGAGCTTATTGTCTATAGGTTCATTTCAGTATTTTTTGAAGCGGCTAAATTCGAAACTATGGGAACCACATTGGATATTGAAGGTGAAATGTTCCGCTTTAAGCGCAGAAGGGTTACTCATAAAGGATGGATGGAACATTATCCATTCAGAAAAATCGATGATGAATCATTTCCGGATATTAAACAGGGGGATTTAATTAAAGTTCTAGAGCTGTTTTCCGATGAAAAAGAAACCAAACCTCCTGCAAGGTATAATCAGGCATCCCTTATCAAAGAGCTTGAAAAAAGAGAGCTCGGTACCAAGGCGACCCGTGCGGATATTATCGACAAACTTTATGACCGCAAATACATTAACGGCACTCAGCAAATAGAGGTAAATCAGTTGGGAGAAAACATGATTGATACCTTAAGCACATATTGTAATAATCTGACTTCTGAAGAGCTTACCAGGGATTTGGAAAATAAACTTGAGGGAATTAGCAATAACAGCTCTACCCGTGGCGAAATTATAAGCGAAGGTGAGAGGGAAGTTAAGGTTATTCTAGATGACATTACTAAAAATTCAAATGAAATAGGTTCCAAATTGTATGATGCCTATCAGGAAAGCAACATTGTCGGCACATGTCCTAACTGCGGAGGCAATCTTGTAAAGAGATATTCTCCAAAAACCAAAAGCTCTTTTGTCGGATGTTCTAATTATCCGGATTGCACTACAATTTATTCCATTCCAAGGGGAACTAATTTCCTTAAAAAAACCTGTGAAAAATGTGGACTTCCTATAATCTCATTTGGAAAGCCTCGCCAGCGCGCATGCCTGGATTCTGATTGTGGGAAAGATAAAAAAACTAAAGAATATGTTCCTGAAGAAGTTGGGGAATGTCCTCAGTGCGGAAAACCACTTTTAAAACGTTCCGGCCGTTATGGTGAATTTATCGGATGTAAAGGATTTCCAAAATGCAGATTCACATGTTCTGTTGATGAGCTTGAAAACAGGCTAAAATAATTTTTTTAAACATATTTTATTTTTTATCAAGTGTATATTTTAAATGGTTTTTGATAACTCTTTTGGATATTTTTAAGGCCGTCTTATTCATTTTTCAACAATTTTTTAAATATTTGACAATTTTGTAAATTTTTTGATATGCAAAATACTTAATAATGTTAAAAAATAAAGTTATAATCTAATAAAAATATTTTCTAATTATATTCAATATTTTTATTTGCAATTTAGCAATTATTATATTAATTATATTGTTTTAATTTTGAAACAATTATCTAAAAAATAAAAATGAGGGTTTCAATGAATAAAGAAACAAAAATGACAATAGTTAAATCAGTTTTAATTATTTTTATCTTGATGGCAGTCGTTTTTGCACTTAAAATGCCTGCGGCAGATTTAAATATTATTTCTGACGATGCTAAAGATGTTTATGTTGATTCTTCAGGGCTTCCTTATTTCAGTGAAATGGATTCATATTATAACTTAAGGCTGACTGAAGACTATATTGATCATGGCCATGTAGGTGATGAAATAATAAACGGTAGTGAGTGGGATATGCATAGGTATGCTCCTACCGGTAATGAGATTGACTATGAGCTGGGTATTGTATATGTAACATCATTCTTACATGATGTAGCCAACAAATTCTTTGGAGATTACTCAGTTAAGGAAATAGCGTTCTGGGCTGGAGCTATTGTATCTACATTAGCTGTAATTCCTGCATATATCTTCTCAAGAAGATTGACTGATGAGTTCGGTGCGATTGTTGCAACATTACTTATTGTGCTTGCTCCAAACTACTTTGCACACACATTCCCAGGATTTTTCGATACAGATATGTTCTACTACATATTCTCATTATTCTTTATATTCTTCTTTATAGAGAGTATACGGGCGAAAAATATTCTTTACAAAGTTTTATTTGCAGTTTTATCAATTTTATCCATTGGTTTATTCTCCCAGTCATGGACCGGTTACATATTTTACATAGGTCTTATGGGAATATTCTCAATTGTTTACTTAATCGTCAGTTATTACTTAAATATGGGTGAAGATGACCAAAATGACTATCCGAGCAAATTCCAATGGTTCATCCATCAAAACGGATTGAAATCAATTGTAATTTTAGGAGTTATCGGTTTTATTGGTCTTGCAATTTTCAAAGGCGTTGACGGAGTACTTGGATTATTCGGAAGTTTACTTAATTTACTTTCCCTGCAATCTGCATCTAGAGTTGTTGGCGGTTTTCCTAACGTTCTCGTTTCTGTTGCAGAACTGCAAATTCCATCCATGCTTGGAAGCGGTTTGAATTCAATGTTTTTAGCTAATACTGCAGGTGCCGTAAACGGTATTGGTGGTATTGCTGTTTTATTTGCAGGTTTGACTGTATTGTACCTGTTTGTAAAAAACATGTTCAGACTCAGAGGTTTTTCTGCAGAATCAACTGCTACAACCAAACCTCCTAAAGCCGACAGAATATCTTCAGCTAAAAAACTTGATGACAGCCGCAAATTAAAATTCGATTTAACTAAAATTAATTTGGAATCAGTATCCGATGTTTTGTATGATAAAAAACTGACTGTCCTTTACGGCACTTTATTTGTCGTATGGGCAGTATTAACAGCACTTGCCGTTACAAAAGGTTCAAGGTTCATTACTACTTTAGTATTGCCATTTGCACTTTTGACCGGTATTTTCATAGATATTGCAAAAGGATATATTAAAAACAGAATTAATGATGATAGGATATTGCTTGCAATCATATCTGTTGCAGCTATATTTGCTGCAGTTCCGCTGGCTACAATCAATACTATTATGGGAATCGCACTGTTTGTTATCATTATTGCTGCAGGTGCAGCATCAATTTACGGACTTAAACCAAAGGCAACTACTGGAAGTGAAGTTCCAATTAAGAAAACTATTGCAGTAATAGCTATTGTAGTTGCTCTTGCAACTCCATGTGTTTGCGGTGCTTTTTTGACTTCCAATACTGTTGTTCCAGGTACAAGCGATCCTATGTGGAATTCAATGACCTGGATTAATGAAACTCAGCCTGAAGATACCGTAATCACATCCTGGTGGGACTTCGGTTACCTCTTTGAGATTGCTGCTGACAGACAAGTAACATTCGATGGAGGTTCACAGTCAGGGGACCGTGCATTCTGGCTGGGTAAGGCGATGACTACCGATAATCTGGAATTGTCTGCAGGGATATTTAGGATGCTTGATACAACAGGCAGCAGTGCGCTTGATTTATTAATGAATATCACTGGAGATTCAGGTAAATCAACTGATATTTTAATTGATATTCTGCCGAAAACCGCAGGTGATGCTCAAAAAACATTAAAAACCAAATATCACTTAACCGGTGCTCAGGCAAAAGAAGTGGTTCAATATACTCACCCTAAAAATCCGCGTCCAGTAATATTTGTCGCATCTGCGGATATGCTTCAAAAAGCCGGCTGGTGGTCTTACTTCGGTGCATGGAACTTTAAAAACCAAAGTTCTGAAAATTATAACTATTATATTCCTGACCAGCAGGTAACAGTTAAACCGGGCTCATCCGGCAAGATATCATTACTTGATGATCAGGGCATGAATATAAATGCGGTAATTACAAGAGGTTCCGGCAACAACTCAACTACTGCATATACTGAAGCATTATACAGTGATAGCGGTAAACAGATTATGGTAAACGACACTCCATACAATCCGCTCAACATTTCACACCTGATTGTTATTGAAGACGGATATGTTGTGAAAAACGAATCTGTTGGAAATGTCAAGGATGCCAACTACACACTTATGCTGATTGGTGATAAAAATCAGTACACACCAATCTTAATGAACAATGAATTGAGGGATTCAATGTTTACTAGGTTGTTCCTTTTAGGTGGAGCTGGCCAGGACATATTTGAAAATGTTCACGCAGATAGCGGAGTAATGTTGTTTAAAGTAAACTTTAATAAAACAGCTGCCGAATCTTAGCTAGTTTTATAAGATTAGGATTTTCCTAATCTTTCTTTTTTATTATTTAATATGGTGATTTAATGGGGATTGAGGAGAAAATAAAAGATATTGAAGAAGAGATACAAAAGACACCATATAATAAAGCTACTTCACATCATATAGGTAAGCTTAAAGCTAAATTATCTAAATTAAAAGAGGAATCTTTACAAAGAAGCAGCGGAGGCCATAAAGGTCAGGGTTTTCATGTTAAGAAAACTGGAGATGCCACTGTTGTGCTTGTAGGATTTCCGTCTGTTGGAAAATCCACTCTTTTAAATGAAATTACAAATGCTGAAAGTAAAGTTGGAGCTTATCAATTCACAACATTGGACATTGTTCCGGGAGTTATGGAACATAAAAATGCAAAAATCCAGGTTTTCGATATTCCTGGAATCATTACCGGAGCAAGTAGCGGTAAAGGAAGGGGAAAAGAAATCTTATCCGTTGCTAGAACTGCCGATTTGATTTTGGTAGTTTTAGACACTTTAAATCCTCAACATTTGAAAGTTATTTTAAATGAATTGAGAAGTATCGGTATCAGACCAAACGAACAGCCTCCTGATGTTACTGTTAAGAGAAAAAAACTTGGCGGAGTCAAAATCTCTTCAACATGTCCGCTTACTCATTTGGATGAAAAAACAATCAGGTCAATTATTAATGAGTATGGTATGCATAATGCGGATATCCTTTTCCGTGATGATGTAACAATGGACCAATTTATTGATGTTTTGGATAGAAATAAATCCTATGTTCCAATGTTGATTTTACTCAATAAGGTGGATTTAGTTGACGATTCATACATTGAAGAGCTTAAAAAGTACATTCCAGAATTCGTTCCGATTTCTGCTGACAAAAAAACTAATATTGATGAATTAAAAGACATAATATTTGATAATCTTAACCTTGTCAGAGTTTATCTAAAGCCTCAGGGCAGGAAAGCAGATATGGAAGATCCGCTGGTCATTAAAAAAGGTTCTACTGTTCTTGATGCATGCGGCAAACTTCACCGTGAATTTGTAAGGAATTTCCGTCATGCCAAGATTTGGGGAACTTCCGTTAAATTCCCCGGCCAGAAAGTAGGTCCTGATCATGTACTTGAGGATGAAGACGTATTGAGAATTATTCTTAAAAAATAATTCTTCTCTTTTTTGATATTATGAGTAAAGCTATTTTTATAACTGGTACTCCATGTACTGGTAAAACAACCATCAGTGAATTATTGGCTGATAAATTAAACTGCAAACTGATTAAGATTAATGATCTAGCCATTGAAAATGATTGTGTTTTAGGTATTGACAATGAAAAAGGTTATAAAATCATCGATGTAGATGCACTTGATGGGAAAGTCTCGGAGATTATTTCTAAAAGCGATGAGTTGATTATTTTTGAAGGCCATCTGAGTCATTTATGCTCTGGTGCTGATAAGGTAATTGTTTTAAGGGTTCATCCTGAGATTTTACGTCCTAGACTTGAATCCCGTAATTATTCTGAGTCTAAAATTCGTGAAAACCTGGAAGCTGAAGCAATGGGCGTTTGCACTGCTGAAGCATATGGCGAATACGAAGACAAGATTTCCGAGATTGATGTAGGCAATTTATCACTTGAAAAGGCTGTCAGTATAATTTCTGATGTAATTGATGGCGAAATTGTTTTTCCGGCTGGTGAAATTGATTTTATGGACTGGTTAATTTCAAACTCTTAATCTTTTCATATCAATTTTTTCGTCTTAAAACAATTTAATTAAATGGCTTCAATTTTATTAATTCATTCTAATTTTTACTGTTTTTTAAAATAATGGGCTATGCTTTTGTGTAGTTTGAAAATATTTATATGCTATCGAGGTTAGATATTATATCAACATTACTGGCTAGTTACTGTTTAAAATAATTTGGAGCGATAATGAGATTATGATAAACTGAAGATTTCGATTAAAATTACGGCAACGTTTGATTAGGTTAAATTTCATTGTTTAATATGGAGCTGATATTATGACTATGGTGAATTTAGAAGACAAGGTGATGGAAAAGGTTAATATTGTTGTTAAGCTGACCGGCAGAACTGTTGAGGATGTAGTTAATGATGCTCTTTGGGTTAATCTGCAAAAAATTGAGGACGTTCCTGATGAGATTGATTATGAGAAGATATGGAATATGTTGGACCATGATAAACCTGAAGGGGATGATATTTTGGATAATTTAATTCGTATTGGCGAAGAAGCCGGGGATTAATTTTAAATTCAAACACCACAAGGGGATTTAAATGATTTTTCTGGATACAAATTATATTAATGGTTTAATAATTAAAAGAGATTCATATAATGAATCTTCAAAAAACATTAAACCATTTTTGGTCAACGAAACAAAAGCAACCAACATCACTGTTTTAGTTGAAGTGTTAAATAGTTTAAAAGTAAATAATTTTTATGGCGATTTTGATGAAATAATTCATGAATTATTGGATATGGATGTTTTTGACTATCTGTCTGCTGAAGACTATAGAAAAGCTATTGAATTACAGAGATTTTATAATTTCAGCATTAATTTCGCCGATTGCACTATTGATTTCAATGCAAAAGCATGGAATTACTAAAATAGTCACTGCGGATTCTGATTTTGATAAAATTAAAGGAATACGGAGAATATATGGATTTAGCTAATCCATCTATTTTTTTTTAAAAATCATTTTTAAAATTAAAAATTGAAAATATACATAACCTTTATAAATAGTGATAAACATATTTATTCTTAATATTCATACTTAACCTAAGGTTACTATTTTTAACTATGGTTTTTGTTTTAAATTGCGCAAATCATTTTAATCCAATCATGAATATTATGTCCTACTAAAAAAGGGAGGATATTTTGAGCAGAGGAAAAAGACCAAAGTGGATGATTGATATAGCGAAAGAAAGAATGGATATTCTTTTTAATCGTGCCGAGATGGAATTCATCACCCATCCTGAAAGATCTAATCGCTATGTAGAACTTGCTTTGAAATTGTCTACCAAATACAATACTAAAATTCCCGAGAAATGGAGAAGAAGGTATTGTAGGAATTGTAAGAGTTTCCTCTCACTTGGTCGCAATTGCACCGTCCGGCTAGTTAACTCTGAAGTTAACATTTTTTGTGGTGAATGCGGTCATGTAATGAAAATTCCTTATCGAAAGGAAAAGAAAAATAATAGGAGAGCTAAATATGAGTCAATCAAAAAAAGAAATGATGAATAGAGCTCTTTCCGCTATGACAATTAACATTGGTAAAAACGGGCTTAATGAAAATGTTATCGAAGAAATTAAGCGCCAACTTAAAGCTAATGAGATTGTTAAACTTAAATTTGCAAAAAATATCGCTAGAGATAAAGATAAATACATAGAGGATATTGTCGCTCAAACCAAATCAAAGTTAATTGATGTTAGAGGACATGTCGCTGTGATTTATAAAAAAAAGCCTTAAACATTATAAATTTAGAGTTACGGGCCCTATTTTTTAGGTCTTAAATTTACAGTGGATTAAGCTACATTATTTAATAAAATATTGGAGAATTAATATGACTACTGTATTTGATGTACCTGCAGATTTATTAATTAAAAAAGTCGCAGATGAATTTAAAAATAATGATAAGATCAATTCCCCTGCATGGTCCAATTTTGTTAAAACCGGTGTTCACAAAGAAAGAAAACCGGAAAATGCAGATTGGTGGTTTGTAAGGACTGCTTCCATTATCAGAAGAGTTTACATGGATGGTCCTGTGGGTGTTATGAGTTTAAGAACTTTCTACGGTGGTAAAAAAGACCGTGGTGTGCGTCCTGAAGTATTTAAAAAAGGTAGTGGATCTATTGTCAGAACCGCTTTACACCAATTAGAGGATGCAGGATTTGTTGAAAAAGTTGAAGGTGGAAGAGTTGTTACTCCAGCAGGAAGATCATTCTTAGATAAAATTTCTGCTGAAATCATTAAAGATATTCCTGATCTTGAAAAATACTAATTATATTTGGAGAGTTTGGTATGACTGATTTAGATGAAATTCGTCAAAAAAGAATGGCAGAATTACAGGCTCAACAGGCTGCTATGCAGAATCAGGCTCAACAAGAAGCTATGGCTCAGGCACAACAGCAAGAAGCACAAGAAAAATTTGAAGCTCAAAAGAAACAGATGATAGCTCAAATTATGACTGTTGAAGCCCGTAACAGGTTGTCCAATCTTAAATTAACCAAGCCTGAACTTGTTAATCAAATTGAACTTCAATTGATTCAATCCGCTCAGGCCGGAAGTTTAAGAGGAAAAGTCACTGATGAGCAACTTAAAGTTCTTTTAAGACAAATAGCTGGTCAGAAAAGAGAAATTAAAATTACAAGGAAATAATATTAATGAAAGCTGGAGTATTGTATAGCGGAGGTAAGGATTCCTCTTTTGTAGCAGTAATGCTTGAAAGATTGGGTCTTGAGGTGGAGTTATGCACTGCCAATTTCGGCGTTTACGATTCATACATTCCAGCGGAAAAATCTGCTAAAGCATTAGGTTTTAAACACAATGTCTTAAAAATGGATTATGACATTTTGGATAAAGCATGCAACATGATTATGGATGACGGATTTCCAAATGACGGAATAAAGTTTATTCATGCTCAAACGGTTGAAAAACTGGCAGATGATTTCGATATTATTGCAGACGGGACAAGAAGGGATGACAGGACTCCAAAATTAAACATTAATCAGATAAGAAGTCTTGAAGACAGAAAAAATGTTCAATACATTAATCTGGACAGTTTTGGACACAAATCTGTTAAACTGATTACTTCCGGTCTATTTGAGATTTCTCATGAAAAGTCAAATAAGGACAATAGTTCTGACTTTGAAGTTGAGATTAGAACTCTGATTGATGAGAAGGGAGGAAATTCATTAGACATATTCCCGCAACATTATCAAACTCGTGTTATCGGATATAAAAAATAATTATTTTATGTATTACAGGTGAGAAAATGAGTAGAAATAAACCATTAGCTAAAAAATTAAGAATGGCAAAAGCAAATAAACAAAATAGGAGAATTCCAATCTGGGCTTATGCTAAAACTAACCGTAAACTTAGATACAGACCAAAACCTAGACATTGGAGAAGAAACAATCTTAAATTATAATGAGGGGTTATTATGGAAAGAGTTTACACAATTCCACTTAGAAATGTTAAAGAAATTAAAAGGACTATCAGAGCTCCTAGAGCTATCAGAGAAGTCAAAAATTTCTTAACTAAACACATGAAAGCTGAAGAAGTAAAAATTGATGAATCTATCAATCATGCTATTTGGGCAAGAGGTATTCAAAAAATACCTTCTAAAATTACTGTAAAAGCAGTTAAAGATGATGATGGTATTGTAACAGCTACTTTGGCAGAATAGCTTTGTTGACTACCATGCTATTGAGTAATGTGAGGTAACAATATGTTAAAAAGAGTAGATATCGTTGGAAATCCAAATATTGGTGTGTTTATTTTAGCAACTGATGATTTAGCTATTGTTCCTTATAATCTTTTAGACGAAAAGATTGATGTTATTAAGGAAACATTAGATGTTGATGTTGTTAAATCCTCTATTTCTGGATGTAGCCTTATCGGATCTTTAGCTGTAGCTAATTCAAACGGAATGGTTGTTTCACCACATGTTTTAGATAGAGAGATTGAACAGTTTAAGGAGTTAGGTATTAATGTTGCTACTGTTCCCGGCCAGTACACCGCATTGGGCAATATTGTTGCGGCAAATGATAAGGGAGCTATTGTAAGTCCATTTTTATCTAAAGAAGCTATTCACGTTATTGAAGAGACTTTGGATGTAAATGTGGAATCCACCTCCATGGTTGGAAGCGACATTATCGGTTCATTAATCCAGGTTACAAATAAAGGATTTTTAATAAGTTCCCAGGCTGTCAAATCTGAAATTAATTTTGCTCAAGAAGTATTTGGTGTAGAAGGGGATATTGGTACTGTTGGAAGAGGTATTTCTTTAGTTGGTGCTTGTTCCATTGCGAACTCCAATGGTGCAATTGTTGCTAAGGATAGTACCGGTCCTGAAATGGCTAGAGTTGAAGAAGCATTAGGCTTTTTAGATGATGATTTTTAATTAATGTATCTTGAGGGATTTTATATGATAACAAAAATTTACAGAGTTAAAGGTACTTTTGTAATGGGCGATGAATATCATAAATTTGTAAAAGAATTTAAAGCTACTTGTGAAGCTGACATAGAAGAGAAAATCTACGAACGCTTCGGAAGTAAACATGGTATTAACAGGAATCAAATTTCTATTAAAGAGATCACAGAAATTGCTCCTGAAGATGTTGTTGACCCTATTGTAAAAGAAATTTTATAGACACTTTGAAGGTGTTACTATGGAAGATCAACAAAGATTAAACAATCTTCTTAATGAAATAAATGTATACAGGCAACAAGCTGACTTAATTCAACAGCAAATTGAATTGCTTCAGGCTTCCATGACTGAAGTCGATGCATTATCCAATACATTAGACGATCTCGAAGGTAAAGAATCTGTTGAAGCTTTCGTTCCTGTTGGTGCTGGTTCATTCATTAAAGGAGAACTTAAAAGTACTGATGAAATTATTGTAAGTATTGGAGCAGGCCTTGCTGTTAAAAAAGATGCTGACGGCGCTCGCGAAATTCTTAAAGGGCAAAAAGAAGATTTGAAAGATAGCTTAGACAATATGTTGGCTAACTTACAGCAATGTACTGACATGGTCGGTACACTTCAGGCTCAAGCTGAGCAGATTGCAGCTGCAGCTCAAGGAAATATTGTTCAATAAGTATAATACTTTACAATTTTTTCGTTTTTATTTGTTTTTAATTTTTTTTATAATTTCTATTGTTTTAACTCTTTTTTTAAATATTATGAAAAATATATATAATAATAATTAAATTTTTAACTAACTAAAAAAAGGTTGGGTTATTTTTGTTTGAATCATTAAAAAAGAAATTTTCACGTACAAGTGAAAAACTTGAAGAAGAACTGATTGAAGAAGGACAGCAGGAAAATAATGTTCAGGAAGAGTCCGGTAAAAGATTTTCATTCTTCTCTTTTGGCAGAAAAGAAGAAGCAGAAGAGGATGAATCTAGTCTGCTTCCTGAAGCCGCGAAAACTTTTGATGAAAAAGAGCCTGAAGCAGCCGAGGAAACCTCTGGTGAAGACGATGATAAAGAGAAAAAATCCGGTTTTTTATCTAAATTCAGAAAATCATCAAAAGACGATGAAGAAACTCCGGAAGAGGATGATAAAGAGGAAAAGTCTCGTTTTTGGAATAGAAACAAGGAAAATAAAGAAGATATTTCCGCTGACGGTGAAGCTACCGGAGGAGTGTTTTCTTTTATTCGTGAAAAAACCATTCAGAAAAAACACGTTGAAGACATTCTGTTTGACCTTGAGATGGAACTTCTGCAGGGGGATGTTGCAATGGAGGTTGCAACTGAGGTTGTTGAAAGCGTTAAAGAAAATCTCGTCGGCAAAAAGATTAAAAGAAGCAATGATATTACCGAATTCACTTATCTTGCTTTAAAAAATGCTGTATCTGATATTATTGACATTCCGGGCAAATCCATGACTGAAATGATTGAGGAGAAAAAAGCTCAGGGCGAACCGCTTGTTGTGATGTTTGTCGGAATTAACGGTACAGGCAAAACAACAACCATAGGCAAGTTGGCTAATTATTACTTGAAAAAAGGTTACACTCCTGTTATAGCTGCTTCAGATACATTCAGGGCAGGTGCTATCGAACAGGTAACTCATCATGCAGATAATGTAGGCGTTAAAATCATTAAACACCAGAAGGGTTCAGATCCTGCAGCAGTTGCATTTGATGCTGTTGAACATGCACGTGCACAGAAAAAAGAACTGGTTTTGATTGATACTGCCGGCAGAATGCAAACCAACACAAATCTTATGGATGAGATGAAGAAAATTAAAAGAGTTTCCAAACCTGATCTTGTAATATTTGTTGGAGATGCGCTAACAGGCAATGACGCAACAGAGCAGTCTAAAAAATTCAACGAAGCTATTGATATTGACGGGGTAATCCTGACTAAGGCTGATGCAGACAGTAAAGGGGGAGCTTCACTTTCAATTGGTTATGTAATCAAAAAACCTATCATGTTTTTAGGTATGGGTCAGGGATATGACGATATCATGGAATATGATGCAGGATGGATGCTGAATCAGTTGTTTAGTGAAGATGAACAGGGTGAAATTTCAGATGAAATCCAATCTTAAATGGCTGACTTTTATCTTAATTTTTTTAACCGTCCTTTTGACAATGTCCTGTGTCAGTGCAGGTAACGAAACTCAAACAAACGGTACTGATGCGGACGTTTCGCCATCAGATGAGGTCAATGAAAGTTCAATTGATGATTTGCCTTTTAAGAACGCTTCATTTTCTAAGAACGCCAATAAAAATTATTTCAAGGGTTCTAAGTTTGTTGTTAATTTAAAAGATGAGAATAAAACTGCCCTGCCAAACAAAGCAGTTTATTTTAAGGTGGGCAGCAAAATAATCAAGTCAAAAACAGATTATAAAGGCAACGCGGCACTTGCATTGAATTTTGCAAAAGCCTCATATACCGTCAGCTGCATATTTAATGAAACAGGATTTAATCCAGTTAAATCCTCATCCAAAATTATCATAATTACAACCAAGGCTTCCAAATTCAAATATTCAACTTACAAGGCATATGTTGGAGTCAAAAACAGATATAAGGTAACGCTGAGTGTTGACGGAATTCCTCTGGCTAACCGCAATGTAAAATTCACAATCCATGGCGTGTCCTATGTTAGAAAAACCGACTCAAAAGGGGTGGCGGGCCTTGATATTGGTCTTAGAAAAGGCACTTACGCCATTAAATTCGTCTATTGGGGTGAAAAAAATATCAATAAATGCCAGGGCAAATCCAAGGTTTACGTAGTTAAGGGAATGCCTAAAAAAATCATCAAGGCCAATTCATTAATTTACAGGCATAAAACTCCTGCTCCATTTAAGATAAAACTGGTGGATGCAAGAGGGGATGCTCTTAAAAACAGTAAGGTGATATTCACATTAAATAAGAAAAAGCATGTCTGTTATACTGATTCTAAGGGAATTGCTGCATTGGATCTAAACCTGAATAAGGGAGTTTATAAATTATCTCTTTATTCAGCTCCGACTTCTTACTATAAAAAAGCTTCAAAAGATTTCACCATTAAAATAAAACCTGTTCAGGCTAGAAACAATGGAATCTGGCTGTGGGGAAGTGATATGGCTAAGGTAAATTTCAATTCCCTTCAAAAGCTTGGAACAAAACACATTTTCCTTAACTCAAAGGCCGTTGACAATTACGGCAGGGACTATGTTGAAAAATTTATCTCAAAAGCAAATAGCCATAAAATCAAGGTTCACATTTGGATGCAGGTATTCTACAACGGAAATGGGTTAATCCGGTTAAAAACGGCAAGATTAATTATGATTTAATTAACTCAAAAGTCGGTCTTGCCAAAAAATATGCAAATATGACTGGCGTTGGGGGAATCCATTTCGACTATATAAGATATCCCGGAAACGCATACAAATATTCCAACGGGGTAAAGGCAGTCAATCACTTTACAAAAACGGCTTCTGAAGCAATTCATTTAATAAATCCGGATTTGGTTGTGTCTGCTGCAGTAATGCCCGAACCCTATTCGATGAAGAAATATTACGGTCAGGATTTTGAAACCATGAGCAAATATCTGGATGTTATTGTTCCGATGATTTATAAAGGCAATTATAATGCCGGAACTTCATGGATTCAAAAAACAACCCATACATTTATTAAAAAATCGGTTCATGCTGAAATATGGGCTGGAATTCAGACATATAAGTCAGATTCAAATCCGGTTAAGCTGTCCTCTGCTGATCTAATGAATGATGCTGATGCGGCGGCCATGGGCGGAGCATGTGGTGTGATGCTCTTCAGGTACGGGTTAATGAACAGTATTAACTTTAATCATGTTTGAAATCAGACGGTAAATTCTTTTTACCATTTTCTTTTAGACAGTGCCTTCAGCCTCTTTTTCTCTATGTTTTTCTGCTCATCGCTTTGGTATTGTCTTTTCTGGCGTTGGGTTGTTGTTTCGTTATTTCGCATTATTGTTACAAGGTCGATTGAATTTCCACTACAGGCCATTAGGATGCGGATTTCCTTGTAATTCTTGTTTAATGGTGCGCTATAGACTACTGCATATGTGTTTCCTTCAACATGTTCCCATCTTATGGGTTCCTCTTCCATAAGGCAATCGACAACATACTGTCTTGATATTCCGTTGTCCTGAAGTCTTTTAACAAAGTGCCGATTTTCAAAACACCAGTTTATGGCTGATGTTTCCCCCATTATAAATTTGTCAAATACGTTCATCACAACTTAATTTTGTAAAAAGTTTATTATATAGTATTTTGTATAATTATATATTATGTCTGAACAACCGCAATGGGATTCGAATTTGTCTTTTATTTTTGCAATGATTGGGGCGGCTGTTGGTCTCGGTAATATCTGGCGTTTCAGTTATGTTCTTTATTCTAATGGCGGAGGATCATTTTTCATTCCTTACCTTATTGCAATAGCTGTTATGGGGATTCCATTTTTAATTTTAGAGTATGGCGTGGGATTCTCATTTAAGGAATCCTTTTCCAGAATTATGCGAAAAATCAAATCTGAGTTTGAGATTATAGCTTGGGTTCTGATTTTGCTGGTATTTATTGTAACGATTTATTACATGGTTATACTGAGCTGGGATCTGGTTTACCTTCTTAGCAGTTTCACCTTTAACTGGGGAACCGATACTGCAGCTTACTTTGTAAATACTGTTGGCGGAAGTTCAAATCTGGCCAACGCCAGTTTCCTGCTTGTTCCAACAACAGTTTGCGTTTTGCTGCTGTGGATTGTATTGTGGTTTATTTCTCACAGGGACGTTGACAAGGGTATAGGTACCGTTTCTAAAATACTTATTCCTTCCCTGTTCGTTATAATGGCGATTATTATTGTTTATTCATTAACTCTTCCGGGGGCTGCTGTAGGAATCGATACGCTTCTAAATCCCAACTGGACAATGCTTTTGAATGTAAACATCTGGCTTGCTGCATTTGCACAGATTATCTTCTCATTAAGTATGGGTCAGGCTATTGCCATTACATATGCAAGTTATCTGCCTGAAAACTCCAAACTGACAGATAATGTTCTGATTGTTGTTGCATCCAATTCTATTTTTGAAGTTTGCACAGCATTTGGAATATTTGCCAGTTTAGGTTACATGTCCGTTACAAACGGAACTCCAATTGTCGAATTGATTAGTGAAGGTACAGGTTTGGTGTTCATCGTTTTTCCTATGATATTTAACATTATGGGTATTGTCGGCCGCATTCTTGCTCCAATGCTGTTTCTGGCCATTCTCTTTGCAGGAATCACTTCCGCATTGGGATTTTTCGAACCGATGCTAAGTTCAACTTCAGCAAAACTGGGATGGTCACGTAAGAAAACCACTACAGTGCTGTCTGTTATAGGATGCGTATTCTCATTGATCTTAACAACAGGAATCAGCAGCTATCTGGTTGGAATTATTGACGCTTTTGTAAATGAATTCGGAATTTTGCTGCTTATAGGCATTCAGTGTATTATATTCGGTTGGATTTATGGGGTGGACCGTTTCATACATGTCTTAAATGAAAACTCAACCTTTAAGGTCGGCCGTATCTGGGCATTCATAATCAGATATCTTCTCCCGTGTGTCCTGGCTTTCATGTGGGTTGTCGGAATCATCCAGCTGTTTATGAGTGCTGCGGCATTCGAGATAATAATTGATCTGGTAATTGTCGTTTCGGTTTTGGTTGCGGCATTTGTTTTAACCAAAATTGAACCTGCCGAGGACTGATTTCATCCTCCCCATTTCTTTTTAATTTAATTGATTAAAACCATGATTATTTTGGTATCTTAAAAGGATTCTGTTAATATTATTGCAGGTAGTTTTTATTTGGTGATGATGGTGGAGGACCTTCAGCAATTGAAGGTGCTGTATCTATATACAAAACTCAGTAATTTTTATATGCATCATAACCTGCATATAAATGGTAAAGTGTTGAAATTCCGCTTCCAAAAATATTATTTGCAAAGTAGTATATCAGCACGTGAATGATTATCATTGCAATAAAGAATTTCAAAGCTTTATTCCTGTCTCCATTTAATGCCTGGCCCAATCCGGGAATTATAAATGAAAGCACACCATTTAATCTTTTGTCTCTCTCCATTTTATCACCTCACAAAAGCGCCATCAGGAAAATAATCCCGTCGGTAAAAAGATGGCTCAGATAAGGAACAAAGAGGTTTTTTGTTTTAAAATACCCATATAGCTCAAATATGGTTCCAAATCCCTGAATCAAAAGCACATAAATTACCGGATCACCGGGAGTATAATGCAGCAGTCCGAAACATATCATAATGACTGCTGAAGATATGACTATGGACAGTTTGCGGTTTTCGCTGAATTTGTAAATGAGCCTCATAAAAAACATCAGAGGTATGAACTTAAGCACTTCCTCAGCCATCATTGAAAATATCAGTCCTGCAAAGGTTTCCAGAGTCACGCTAAGAGAACTGCCTGTACTGGAGGGCATGCCGATAACAAAATCTAAAACTTCCCCAACAGCAAGGGCATAAATCAGATAGCCGATACAAAGAAAAACTGCCAGCTTAATGTCGCTTCTTGTCAGTCTGCTGAATATTAGGGAATAATCCCATTTGCAATAATAAAGCAATGGTATCAGCATGACCAAACAAAACAGCACTTCTGATGAGAATTCCGAATACTCGATAGAAATCCCTGCAACCAGCATGGCCAGCGGAATGCTTAACAGCAGTACAATCCAGGCGGTCTTTGAAAGTCTTGGATTATGCTTATAAAAAGGAATGTCTCTGGTGCTGTTTTCAAATTTAAAATATTCACTCATAATATCACATTTCTTTTAGATAAACATAATATTAGATTAAACTTGTATTTTAACTTAAGGGAAATATTTCAATAAACTTATTTGTTTAAACTTACATAATAATAACCATATTAAAAGGAGGGTATTATTTTGGATAAAAAAATAATTGGTATAGTAATTGCTATAGTGGCTGTTATTGCAGTACTGGCTATTGCCGGCGGTGTTTTAACACAAGAAGATAAAATTGTAACAGTAGACGGCGTTAACTTCACAGTTCCTAGCGGTTTTGAAGAAGATCCTGACGGGGAAAAGATTAACCAGTCAGACAGTTCCGGTGCAGTTAACTATGTGATAAACTCTAAAGCATTCATCGAAGACGATGACATTGTCACTCTTTTTGTTGCAAACTATGGGGAACATAAGATAAATGAGAGTACTCTTTCAGAGCTTGGAGGAAATGCCAAAACCATCAACGGCGTTGAAGGATACTATATGGTGGAAGATGATGACGTCCATACTTTCGCATATGTCAAGGACGGTAAACTTGCAATGGTTATTTCAAATGATGAAGATGTGATTGACGGGTTTGTACTCTAACCTTTAATCTTCATTTTTTTTATTTTTAAGGTAACTATTTTTATACTCCTTCAACCAATATGCTAATAAGGAATTAAGTGTTCTTGAAATATTGACAGGTGAAAAAATGAGTGATAAAGACAAAGTAATCGAAGCATTCAGAAATTCCGAAGACCCTTTAAACGCAACAAAGGTTAGTGAAATCTCCGGCGTTGAGAAAAAAGAAGTGGATAAAATCATGAAAGAATTAAAGAAGGACGAAACAATCGTCTCTCCAAAAAGATGTTATTGGACACTAGCTGAAAAATAACTTCTACTTTACTTTTTTTTTTTTAAAAACATTCATAACTGATTATTTCTTTACTTTGTATATCATTGATGATTTTTTTAATAATTTCTAATTCTTTTCTAGTATATGCTTCGTTAGGTAGGTTTGCTATAATTTCTTCCAATGTATATTTATCAATGATTAATGAGATTTTAGTACGAAATTATTAAAACTTCTCTTTTTTTATTAATTTATAATCTCAATTTTTACTTTAGGATGTATATATTTGCTCATACTGCAATAGGTTAATTTGGTATAGTTTCATAAAAACATAACTTAAAACAAAACATTGGTTTATTCATTTCTCATATTTTAAAATAACATTTATAACGTAAGCTGCCAAATATAAACTCAAAGGAGAAAACTCATGAAAACTTTAAATGTCGTTGCAGCCATCATTAAAAAAGACAACAAAATACTGGCTACTAAAAGGGGCTATGGTGAGTTTATTGATATGTGGGAGTTTCCGGGCGGAAAAATAGAGTCTGATGAAACTAAAGAGGAAGCTCTTGTAAGGGAAATTAAAGAAGAACTTGACTGTACAATCAAACCCACTAAATTCGCTCTGGATTTGGAATATCAATATCCTACTTTTTATCTTAAAATGAGCTGTTATGAAGCTATTATTGATGAGGGAACTCCAAAACTCCTTGAGCATAATGATGCAAAGTGGATTTCCAGACAAGAATTGGACGGTCTTAATTGGATTCCTGCTGATGTTCAAATAATTGATTATTTAAAGGAAAACATGGATGATTAACATGGCTGATAAAAGATTGAAATTGGCATTAGAAAAAAAGGAAGAGTTGGAAAGCAAACTCCAAAAAGTTAAAGGAACTCCGAGAGAAGAAGAATTTCAACTTCAAATAGACAAATTAAAGGATTTAATTAAACATCTTGAAAACGAGTAGATTTCATGAACATGGATGAAATTTTAAACGGAGCAAAAACTGCTTTTATTGATGAAAAGACTGACTCTAGCTTAGATTTCAGACCAAAATTACTCTGCAACAACAGGGAAACTAAGGTTATTAATTCCATTCGTGATGAACTTCATAATTGTGATGAGTTTATTATTTCATCAGCCTTTATCACATTGGGAGGCCTTACTCCTCTTTTAGAAGAATTTAAAACTTTAGAGGCAAAAAATATAAAAGGTAAAATCCTAACGACTGACTATCTGAATTTTACAGAGCCAAAGGCTTTAAGAAAGCTTCAGGATTTTGAAAATATTGAAGTCAAGCTTTACAGTCATGAAAAGGAAGGTTTTCACACTAAAGGTTATATTTTTAAGAAAAATGACATTTACAAAGGCATTGTTGGAAGTTCTAACTTAACAATGAATGCACTTACAATCAACAAAGAATGGAATGTTGAATTTACCTCTCTAAAAGAAGGTGAAATGTTATCGGAAATCAAAAAGGAATTTTTTACTTTATGGCAGGAAGCCGACCAGTTAAATGATGTTCTTCCGAAATATGAAAAAATCTACAATGACAACAAGCGTTTCACTGATTTGAGGAAAATTTCAGCTGAAATTAAACAAAAAAATATCACTTTAACTCCCAATATTATGCAGGAGCAGTTTATTGAAAACTTAAGAAACCTTATAAAGCAAGGTGAGGATAAGGCAATTCTTGTATCTGCAACAGGTACAGGTAAGACCTATGCTTCTGCTTTTGCAGTAAATGATTTTAAACCTAAGAGATTCTTATTTTTAGTTCACAGGGAACAAATTGCAAAACAGTCCATTGATGCTTATAAAAATGTTTTTAAAGACCATGAAAACTTCGGATTGCTTTCAGGCAATTCCAAAGATTATGACTCAAACTATCTTTTCTCAACAATTCAGACAATGTCAAAAGACGATGTTTACATGAAATATGAAAAAGATCACTTTGATTATATCATCATCGATGAGGTTCACAAGGCAGGTGCTTTAAGTTATCAAAAGATTTTCAGGTATTTCGAACCTGAATTCTGGCTTGGAATGACTGCCTCACCGGAACGTAGCGACGGTTTTAATATTTATGATTTGTTTGACAATAACATTGCTCATGAGATCAGACTTCAGGAAGCCTTGGAAGAGGATCTGCTCTGTCCTTTCCATTATTTTGGTATCAGTGATGTTGTTTTTGAAGACGGCGAGATTAATGATGATTTTGGAGATTTTAATTTGCTGGCTTCAGATAAGCGTGTAGATTATCTGATTGAAAAATCTGACTTTTACGGATATTCCGGAGATAGGCGAAAGGCATTGGTTTTTTGTTCCAGAAAACGTGAAGCTGAATTGTTGTCAGAGGAATTCAACAAAAGAGGTTATAAATCAATTGTTTTAACCGGTGACGATTCACAGGAAAAAAGACTTGAAGCCATTGACAGATTAACCAATGATGAAAATCCAGATAAGTTGGAGTATATTTTTACAGTTGATATTTTCAATGAGGGAGTTGACATTCCAGAAATCAACCAGGTATTATTGGTCAGGCCAACTGAGTCTCCGATTATTTTTATCCAGCAACTTGGAAGAGGTCTTAGGAAATACCAAAACAAAGAATATGTTGTTATTCTTGATTTTATTGGAAATTATAGGAATAATTTCATGATTCCGATTGCGCTTTCAGGCGACAGGTCATATGATAAGGATAAAATCAGGAAGTATCTGATGGAGGGAAACAAGATTATTCCGGGTGCTTCTTCAATCAACTTCGATGAGATTTCAAGAAAACGCATATATGAATCGATTAATAATTCTTCATTTTCAAAAATAAGTATTTTTAAGGAAAAATACAATAATTTAAAATACAAATTGGGTCGTATTCCTTCATTATATGATTTTGCTATTGCAGGTGAGTTCAACCCTGAAATTATCTTAAATCACAACAGATTTGATTCATACCACAGCTTCCTGGATTATGTGGATGATGATTATAAAAGTATATTAACGGATGAGGAATCTGCTTCCTTAAAGCTAATCTCTAAAAAATTAGTTAAAGGAATCAGGCCTCATGAGCTGGTCATTTTAAATTGTCTTAAATATAACAAATATTTCACAGTCAATCAGATTGAAAGGATTTTAAATGAAAAATACGGTCTTGAAAATCAATTCAAATCAATAAAAAGCGCTATTAACTATTTGAGTATGAATTTTTACAGAAAAGAAACTAGCGATGACTATCAGGCAAACACTGTCAGTAGTTTCATTTCCAAAGAAGAAATAATTGACTTTGAAAATATTTTCTTTAAATTTAATAAAGAAGTCTATAATGATTTAAAAAACAATAAGGATTATAAATTTGAGATTTCCACCTATTTTAAAGGTGTTTTAACAAATCCCGTCTACTCAAATCACTTTGAAGATGCGGTTAAATATGCGTTCTTTAAGTATGAGCAGGACTATTTTGATAAGAATCCATTTAGGTTATATGAGAAATACTCAAGAGAGGATGTTTTAAGGATTATGAACTGGGAAAGGTTCATGAATGCTCAAAATGTTGGCGGATATAAGATTAAATATGGTACCTGCCCTATTTTTGTAACTTATAATAAAAAAGAGGATATTTCACAAACCATTAACTACGAAGACCAGTTCATATCAAAAGAACTTTTTAGTTGGATGAGCCGAAATAACCGGAAAGTTTCAAGCTCAGAACTCGAACCTCTTGTTAATTACAACGGGCTGGATGTTGAGTTGTTTATTCAGAAAAGCAATGATGAGGGAATTGAATTTTATTATGTGGGCAAGTTAACGCCACTGGATTGCAAACAACTTTACCGTGAAATTGAAGGCAAAAAACAACCAATTGTTAATTTCAAGTTTAAAATCGGCACTGAAGTTAAGGATGAACTTTACAGTTATTTTGTAAATGATTGACAGATTGTAAAATACATATTACCTATTTTCCTGCACATCGACTTTTGCCTGTAAACTTAAAATTCAAAATTCCGTTTGGCCAGCATCACAGTAATTCTCAGTTTTAAGGGGTATTTTTTAAAACAGTTCATAATGCATCATTTTCTCGAAGCAGATTTTTTTACAATAATTTCAATTGAATCTTCAAAATCCAAATTTTTCACTTGATTTTTACTAACTTTTACATCTGCTCAGGTTTTACAGTCTAAATGAAATTTGGCCGATTATCAGCACCTTATGGATTTTAATCTAAATTCCATAATTTCATCATCACTTTCAATCAGGCTTTAAGCATGAATGCCCATTAACATCGATGTAGGATATTTTCAGCTCAAATTTCAATAACCTCCAAATTCCAATAAATCAAGTCACCAGCAGATGCTTTTTAAAAACGATTAAGCATCGTAGCTTTAAAAAACAAACAACAAACAACCGGCCAAACAAATTAAATTGAAAACCTTGCAAAAAGTTATTGTAAAAATTTTCATTGTGAGTAAGTCGGGATTTTCGCCACTTTCCAAATTTTAAAAAATCACTGTTCTTATTTTTATAAACGGATATTCATCATGCATGAGTGATGTTTATATTTATTTTAAATCCTTATTTTGTTATTTTTCACAAAAATCACCAATCAGGCATTGTTACACTTGAAATCCACCTCTAAGGAGGGTTTGATGTCAGGTGTATCAGCGGTGAAAACACATCTTATCCATAATTTTTATAAATTTTTCAAAACATATATATCATTATGGATAGGAAGTACCTGAGGGAAAACAAAAACTCTTTTAACATTGTCAAGAACTCCAGAATATATGCCAAAATATCCGATGTGGATGATGCCGTTTTCATAAGGGATCTGCTGATAAAACATAACTGGGATTTGAATATTATTCCCCGAACTATTAAAAAAGATGGCGAATACATGGTTTTGGCAGTGATTGATGAGAAACTGCATATTCTTGGAAGATATAAAACTCCGCCGGACAATTCAACTGTTGAAAAGCTTATAAGGGACTTTAGAAGAAATCCCAACAACTCCACATATGGCCTTAACATTTCAAAGGTCTTTGACACATTCGTCATCAAAAAGCAGATTGCCGGTGACGATTATATCTTCGGAGAGTACTACAACTTTGAGGATGCCAGATTTGTTAGAAATTTTCTTCTGGACCACAGCTGGAATGTCAATGAATTCGGGCAGGTAGAGTTTGATGATGAAACAGATTCATATAATGTCGTTTCTGTAATCGATGATAAGGTATATGTCCTAAAAAATTTCACCTCAAAAGATGAAATTGACCTTAAAAAAGTCTATGAAGAGTTTTTAGCAGAAATTTCCAAGCACAAGTACGGTCTTTCAAACTGCCCACACCTCGACCGGCTGAAAGATAGGATTCCCGAACTTGAAGAGCGCTTTCAGGTTAAAACTAAAGATAAAAACTGGTCTTTTGAAAACATAAGGGAAGATGAATCTATTTTAAACCAGCTTGTCTTTAACTTGACTCCATTTCAGCATTCGGTTTTAAATTCGATAGATGAGGGCACTTCCTTTGAGGATATTAAAAAATCATTAATCAGATTCAATTCCAAAAATTTCGACAGAAAGATTTCAAGGACTCTGGAGGAATTGATGAAACTTAAGCTGATTAAAAAAACAGGGGAGGTCTACTCAAAAACAAATTTATAAATATTATGCAATATTATAATATTATTTGTGTATTTATTAAGTTAGATACACAGTTCTTTTTTGGTTTGAACTTAATAAAGGGGAGTTTGGTCATTAGGTCTCCCCTTTGTTTAATGCTTATTTTCTATCGCTTAGCAACTGGCCTCCGGAGCCGATGTCTTCAAACTCATAACCCTGAACCAGAACGGTTATTGTTTCTATTGGAAGACCGTATGCTTCAGCTACAACTTCAGATACTTTTTTAACCATTTCTCTTTTCTTTTCGACGCTTATTCCTTTGTTTCCTGAAATATTGATTACAGGCATTCTATCACCATTTAAACTATATTAAGTATTGGATATAAATAGATTATCAAAAGGATTTGATATGATGCTTGGTGAAAAAGAACTTGTTAAGTTGTTTCCGGACTTTGCTGATTTGGCGCAGCCTTCCGGTATCGATTTGGAATTGGACAGGATATACACTCAGGAAAGTGAAGGTTCCCTTATCGGCAATGAAAAAAATCTTCCTGAAATCAAAGAAATGGAAGGTGATGTCTACACCTTAAAGCCCCACACTGCTTATCTTGCAAGTATTAAAAGAAAAATCAAGATTCCCAAAGGATATGCGATGCTTTATCTTCCAAGGTCAACCCTTCTGCGGTCTTTTGTATCTGTTCAAACCGCTGTTGGGGACCCCGGCTTTTACGGAACGCTGATGTTTATGATTTATAATCACGGAGACTTTGAATATAAAATCAAATCAGGAGACAGAATAGCTCAGGCTGTTGTGTTCCCGGTTGAAGGCTCCGGCGAATACAGCGGGTCGTATCAGGAGGAGGAAAAATGAACGTGGCAGACAAATTTGTCAAAATACTTGAAGAGGAAGGCATTAAGGACATTTTCGGCATACCTGGCGAGCAGATAATGCCTCTTTACAGGGCGCTGTCTGCTTCAGGTATCAACCATATTCTGACAAGACACGAACAGGCGGCGGCCCATGCGGCTGACGGATACTTCCGGTCAAGCGGAAAAATCGGGGTATGCGTTGCAACCGCATCTCCAGGGGCCCTAAACTTTACAATGGCACTGGCCACAGCCTATAAGGACAACATTCCTCTTCTGGTGATAACCGGAGACAATGAGTTAAAGTACAGAAACACGGATTATTTTCAAACCACTCCTCAGGTTGATATATTTAAAAACATAACTGCAGCGTCATACAATCCGTTAAACGGAACCGAGGCGATGTATGTTTTAAGGGCAGCAATCTATGAACTTAAAACATTTCCAAAAGGCCCGATTCACATTAACCTGTCAAAGGACGTGTTGCTTGAAGAGGACTTTGATGACTTTGAGCTGTGTTATCTGTGTGAGGATGACCTGTCAAATATCTCCATGGCACAGGAGCTCATAAGCACCTCTGAAAAACCTTTATTCATTCTGGGGGCCGGTGCAATCACTCAAAGGAAAGCTGTTGTAAGGATTGCCCGGAAATATCGGATTCCGGTTGCTACAACATTTCACGCAAAAGGAATCATCCCTGAAAGTGATGAGCTGAATCTGGGCATGGTGGGCATACGTTCAACACCGAGAGCAAAATACGCATTTGAAAATGCCGACTGCATAATCGGATTAGGTATAAAGGCATCAGAGAGGACTCTGCCTCAGATTCCCGAGAATTTGATTCATGTAAACATTAATAAGGATGTTTTAATAGGGGATGTTCCGATTCATGGAAAAGTTGAAGACTTTCTGGCAGAAATCACATTTAAAAAAGCCGATTGGCTTGGAGAAATTTTAAAAATCAGCAATGAAATTGAAATTGAAGGGCTGGACGATGATTTAAAGCCTCAGGCAGCCATTAAAAGAATTTTAGATAAATTCAAAAACAACATAATAGTTTCCGACGCAGGTTCACACACTACATGGACAACACTTCTTAAAAGATCCCTAAAACCTGGACAGCTGCTTTTCTCAGGGGCCATGGCTCCGATGGGATACGGGCTTCCGGCAGCGGTTGGAGCTGCTGTTGCAACCGGCGAGAAAATAATAGTGATTAACGGAGACGGGGATTTCCAGATGAATCTTCAGGAACTCTCTACCCTAAAGGAAAACAACTTGGACGTTATTGTCTTTATTCTAAACAATTCAGAATATGGAATTATCAGGCAGTGGGAAGAGGATTTCTATGATATGGATCCCTTCCAGGTCAAATTAAACAATCCCGATTTTGTAAAACTGGCTTCAAGCTATGGGATTGATGCTGCAAGAGCGGATAATCTGGAGGATTTGGAATTGATTCTTGAAAAGGAACTGACAGGACCTCTTGTTGTTGAGGTTGTTGTTTTAAGTGAAAACATTCCACTTCCTGACCAGTCACATGAATGAAAATGTTTGGGGAGGCAGATAAATAATATTGTCTTCCTTTAAAATGTTTTTTGTTGTATTTGAGATGATTATGCCGTAGTCTGATTTGTACTTTCTCATTGCAGTTTTAATCTGGCTTTTGTCTTTTTTTCCAAAACTCACTTCAATCGGAATCGGCGTGTTTAATCCTTTCTGAATTAAAAAATCAACATTTTTCTTATTTGTGTCGTAATATATGTTATACATCACATCGCTTCTGTTTTTAAGATTAAAAAAACTTGAAGCAACAAAGTTTTCAAGTAATTTGCCCATGTATGCTTCTTTTGCTTCGAGATTTGCGTTGCCGAGATTTGCAGACAGTATATGCTTCAGGCTGGATGTTGCAAAGTAATATTTATGGGATTTTGTAGTTCTTTTAGCAGATGAAGTAAAGGGTTCGACATGGAAAATCAGCTGTGTTTTTTCAAGCAGTTCCAAAATCTTGTTTATTGTCATTTTATTTGAATCAAGGTGGTTGGCCATTGATCCTTTTGAGATTTCACCGGGATTTTGAAGAGCAAAGAAATATAACAGCTGGAATGCAAGGTATTCTGTTTGCCCATTTATTCCTTTGATATTTTCTAAATCTACTGTTATTACTCTTTCTATGATGTCTGTAACTGTTTTTGTTATTTCGTGCTGTTTCTGATTGAATGATGATGGAAATCCTCCATACTGTATGAAATTTTCCCATTCTTTAATGTCATAATCCTTTAAGTTAGAATAGATTTTGAGAATTTTGCTTTCCAGATTGTCCTCAGGGATTTTCTTCTCAAAAATTAAGTCAGTAATGGATTTTGAAATATCGTTTTTAAAATAATCATATTTTAATTTCAAATGCTGGGAATAATTTAGAGGCAGAACAGGGATTTTTAATAATCTTCTTGCAGAATCTGCATTGTAGGAAAGTTCTAATGCTGATGAGCCGCTAAAAATCATAAATATGTTTTTTGTCGAATCAAAGATGATTTTTCCTGTATTTGACCAATCCTTATCATACTGCGCTTCATCAATTAATAAAAATACTGGTTCTCCTACAGTTTCGATTGTTGCATTGTGAAATATGTCGAGATATGTTGTTATTCCGTCCATAATTGGGCTGTTTGACATTCTTTTCAGGTTATCTCCTGTTATGTATATGATATTTGTCTGGCTGATATTTTTTTCTTTTAGGAGATATTCATATATCTGATATAGTATTGTGGATTTTCCAACACCTCTTATTCCTGGTAAAACTAAGTATCTGTTGTTGGTTTTCCCGTTTAGATAGTCATCAACATATCTGATTATTTCATAGTAATCTTGTCTGTGGCGAAATGTTTTATTGTTGTATTTCAAATCTTCATTTAATTTGCCTGGCCTTATTAAAACTTGATTTTGGATGTGGATTGCTAATGCATCATTCATTTTTTTCACCTCTGACATTTGCTGGTATGTGGATTATATTTATAAATATTTTTTTACTAGTTATTTATAAATACTGGTAAATATTTTTTTACTAGTTAAAATTATATTGCAAAACAATCCGATTTTCAATTTATGCATAAACTTTAAATTAAAGTTAATCATGTTTGTATTGAATTTAAGATTATATAAACTTTTATAAATGATTTTAAGGCAATTTAACGAGGTTAAACTAATATTCAATCCATGTGGTATTTAACATAATGCATGATGACTTCGCTAACGTTTACTTTTTTAGCAAGAGGGGCTAAATAAAATTCGTTATTCTCTTTATAGATAATTCCAACAGGAGCGGCTGATGCAGAGCTGATCCGGTTTTTTATATGGACAATTTCGGTTTTAAATGCAAATGTAAATCCGCAGATGTCGCGAAAACTATATTCTGATGTTATGCAGATGTCTGCCTTATCGCAAATAAAGTCCCTGACATGTTTATCCATGTATAACACCTCTAATCAACGCTTGAACCTCTTTTTTAGACATCAGTCTTAAAGTTGGCGGAATCAATTTCAGGAGATTTATCTCAAGTTCGTTGTCTCCGTTTAAATCAAAAACGCTTCCATTAAATGATGGTTCAGCACTCAGCATGGCATTTTCATGAGCTTCATTTACAATTACAAGCAATCCCCAGATGTAGCCAATATATTTTGCAGTCTCGACGTAGGAGTCAAGACCAAAAACAAGATGGTTTTCAAGCTTTTCCACACGGATGCATTTTACAAAGGATTTTAAAAATATTTTAAAATCTTCAAAACAGGGTTTGGCCAGTTCGAGTATTTCGGTTTCGCCTTTCTCTTCTTCGTCTTCTTTTTTCTCGGATGATGGAAATCTGGTTGAATAAACTTTGATTTTTCTTAAAACGTATATGTCTAAACATCCCTTAAAGTTACTGCCTGTCTTATCGTAAATTATAGCTATCTTAACTCCAATAAAAAGCAGTATGATGATGAAGAGGATGATTATAAAAATAATCATCAATAGGATGTCTGACATGTTTATTCTTCTTTATCGTCGGTTGTGGAAAATTCTGGTTCAATATATTCTGATTCGTCGTAGTTATTTTCCTCTTTTGAATCCACATATTTTTTAATCAAGTCACTTACAAGCAAGCTGAAATCGGACAATGCCTTGTTTGTGTCACTTCCTTTGCTTAAGTTAAGTACGCGGACACCTTCGCTGTCAGTTCCTTTTTTAGGAATCAGCACCATTGAAATCGGTTCGACACCAGCACCTGCACCTGCAGCACCGCCTTCACTTCCTATTATCTTTTCTCCAACTCCAAATCCTACTCCCATTCTCATTACTGGAATGAGGACTTTATCTTCGGTTTCGATAGGTTCGCCGATTACATTGTCTACATTAATAAGTTTGCGTAATTCTTCTACAGTTGTTTTGATATTTTCAGACATATTTTCACATCCTAATAATGGTTTAACTTTGTTTTTTAATATTTAAAATATTTTTCAATTTTCATAGAAATCGGCAGGTGTAATTTTTCAGCATTGATTTTTCCATTACCTCAAATGCTGTGATGGCTATGCTTATTAAATGTTGAGATCAAGACTGCATGTTCTGTAATACTTTTTTTATTTTAAAGACATAAATTTCAAGTGTAACTTTTCACTTATAACTTATACTGTCCAAAAATTAGAGACATCCATTTCAAGTGTAACTTTTCACTTATAAGTTTTTAAGGTGATGTCTGAAGAGGTGCATTTCAAGTGTAACTTATCACTTATAACAAAAGAAGATGTAAAAAATATATTACTAAAAATTCAGTTTAAAAAAATATAAAAACAGAATCATAAGTATGATTCTGCAATGGATGCCACACCGGCACCTGCGTCTTCAATTGCACCTAAACCTTTTAAAGTCATACCGATAGCTGCAAAAGTCTGGGTCAGCTCTTTGTATGAAATATTTCCCATGTGTCCGATTCTGAAAACATTTCCTTTCAGGTGGTCCTGTCCTCCGGCCAATTCAACACCGTACTTGTCACGAACAGTTCCTCTAAATTCGCTGTCGGTAATTCCTTCTGGAATTTTAACGGCAGTTACGGTTGCAGAGGAGACGGCCTCATCAGCAAATAAATCTAAACCTAATGCTTTAACAGCAGCCACACTTGCTTCAGCAGCTTTGTGGTGGCGTGCAACTCTTGCTTCAAGACCTTCTTCAACAATCATTTTCAAAGCTTCGTTCATTGCATAAGTTAAGGATACTGAAGGAGTATAAGGAGTTTGAGGCGGCACTTTATCTCCACTTTTTCTTGCAGCTTTCATATCAAGGTAGAAAGTAGGTGAGTCGATTTTATCTGCAGCAGCCCATGCATCGTCGCTTAAAGTAATTGCGCCCATTCCCGGCGGTGCTGCAATACATTTCTGAGAACCGGTTACGCAAACGTCGATTCCGAACTTTTCCACATCAACATAATCTCCGCCAAGGGAAGATACTGTATCTACGATATATAGCGCATCATAATTTTTCATTACTTTACCAATTTCCTCAATAGGTGCAGCTACTCCGGTAGAGGTTTCATTGTGAACTACAGTTACTGCTTTAATATCTTCATCAGCATCCAAAGCTTCTTTAATAGCTTCAGGAGTTACAGCGGTTCCCCACTCTACTGCTAACTCTTTAGTGTCGATTCCATGAGTGTTGGCTATTTTCATGAAACGTTCACCGAATTTTCCCCCTACAACATTGAGTATTTTTTCACCGGAAGCAACAGTATTGCTTACGCCCGCTTCCATTACTGCAGTTCCAGATCCTGTTACTAAGTATGAGTCATTAGAGGTTTGGAAAACATCAGACATTAATTTATTTGTTTCTGTTAAAATTTCTCCATATTTGGCTCCTCTATGGTTAACAACAGCGTTAGACATTGCAGCAAGCACTCTAGGGTGCACTGTTGTTGGACCCGGAAGCATTAATAAAGTTTCATCCATTAAAGTTTCCTCCATTATAAAAATAATTTGTACATCAGCTTATTGAAAGCTAATTAGATTTTTAATTTTTATTGCTTTTAAATATTTTGTAATATATAATATAAACTGGATTTTCAAATTTAATTTCTAAAAACGCTAAGGCCGGTATCATGTTTGCTAAAAGAATAATATTGTTTGTAGTTGGTCTTTTTATAATGTCATTTGGAGTGGCCTTTTCAATCATATCAATGCTTGGAACAACTCCCATAAGTTCAATTTCATATTCTCTTGCGATAATTACAAAAATCAACATTGGAATCACGACGTTTGTCTTTAATGCGGCTCTGATTCTTATCCAGTTTTTAATTCTGAAATCGGGATTTCATAAAAAAAGGCTGCTTCAGCTGATCAACTGCATACTATTCGGATTTTTCACTGATGTTGCACTTTATGCTGTTTCATTTATTCCGCTTAACCCGACACCTGTGATGTGCATTCTGTTTATGCTAATCAGCATATTTTTAACTGCATTCGGAATATTCATTTACATGCCTGCCAATATCGCCCCTCTTCCGGGGGAAGGATGTGTTGAGGCCATTGCACTTGTCAGCCAGTGGAGATTTTCAACAATAAAAATATGCTTTGACGCTTCAATGGTTATTATATCTCTGATAATGTGCGGATTGTGGTATACAGACGTATTTGCAGCAGTCAACATCGGAACGGTAATTGCGGCATTTATGGTGGGCTTTACCCTAAGGCAAATTAACAACCTGTATGCCTACATTACAGGCAGTTATGTTAATGAGGTAAAATAGAATAAATTATTTAATGATTGATGGTCAATTTATATATAACGAGGTTTTAATATGGAATTTGGTCTCTGGGAAAAATATTATAAAGAAATCATTGACGATTTCGGATTTTCAAGAAGCGGCGATGAAAAATCAGCCAAGCTATTGGATGAAATTTTATCAACTGAGGAATGCCTTACACTAAACGACTTATCAAAAATCGTGGGATTTTCAGATAAATTCATCGTATTTGGAGCCGGACCGTCTCTTAAAGAACATATTAAAATGCTAAATGAAGAGTATGACCTGAAAGATTATGTGCTGCTTGCAGCTGACGGCGCAACGACTGCTCTGATTGAAGAGGGGGTTTTTCCGGATATTGTAGCTACCGACCTTGACGGGAATCTTGACGATATTCTCCTGGCAAACATTAACGGAGCAAACATTGTAGTTCATGCCCATGGAGACAATATTGATAAAATAGCTTCATTGACTCCATTTTTCAATAATGTGCTTGGAACTACTCAGTCACAGCCTGTAGGAACTCTCTACAACTTCGGAGGATTCACCGATGGAGACAGGGCATTGTTCCTGGCGGTTGCACTTGGAGCACGGGAAATCACACTTGCAGGAATGGACTTCGGAGATAGGGTAACTAAATATTCAAGACCTGACATGTCTCAGGACGTCGGCGATGCAGACGAGTTTAAAAAGAAAAAGCTGGTGTATGCTGAGGAATTTACCAAATGGATATTGGAAAATGAACCGGTTGAAATAGTCAATTTATTGAATTAATAATAAATAATAGTTAATATAGATGTAGATAACATGGGAATTGAAGATATTTTAATGTATGATGAAAGCCTTTTTCAAAATATAAACGCCTTTGATCCGGATTATGTGCCTCAGGATTATAATTTCAGAGACACTCAAATGGAAGCAATGGCAATGTCAATAAGGCCTGCCATGAAAGGAGGCCAGCCTTCAAATGCGGTTGTTTTAGGTTCTCCTGCAACCGGAAAGACAACAGCCATTAGAAAAGTATTTGAATTAGTTGAAAAAAACACAGAAAAGGTAGTTTGCGTTTATATCAATTGCCAACTTCACACAACCCGTTTCGGAATATTTTCACAAATCTACAAAAAGATTTTCGGCCATCTTCCACCGGAAACAGGAGTTCCATTTTCAAGGATATATGACCAAATCATGCAGAATCTTCAGAAAGATAACAAATCCCTTGTTATTGCGCTTGATGACGTTAATTATTTGTTCCACTCAAAATCAGCCAATAAGGTGTTTTATGACATGCTGAGGGCATATGAGGAATATCCTGGTGTCAGAACAGCTATTTTTGCAATACTCTCTGATCTGGAATTCAAATACGCATTTGACAAAAACGTAAATACTGTATTTATTCCCCAGGAAATAGTTTTTCCGCTTTACACATATCCTGAAATTGAAGATATTTTAAAAAACAGGGCAAAAGCAGGATTTTTCCCTGGAGTTATCTCAGATGACATATTGGAACAGGTTGCAATGTATACTCATGAAAACGGGGATTTAAGAACAGGCATTAATCTTTTAAAATCCTGCGGCAATTTTGCAGAAGCATCAGCCAGCCGTGAAATCAAACAGGAACATTTTGACAAAGCCGTCGACTCATTGGTTTCAGTTGATTTTTCAGAAACTCTAAAGAAATTAAATGATGCTGAGAAAAGTCTTTTAAAGATGATTGCCGGATGGGAAGGTGTTTGTAAAGCTGGTGAATTGGCTGAAATGTATATTGAAAAAACAAGTTCCAGTTACGCTTCTTTTAATCGAACCTTGGATAAATTGGAATTTGTACGATTGATTGATACTAAATTTACAGGAAAAGGGGTTAGAGGAAATTCTAGAGAAATTATATTGCGTTTTACCCCTGATGACTATGTCATTTAGTTTTTCCTGAAAATCATATTTTGTTTCTGTTAACATTAGATTGTTGCATGGTAAGCTTGGTCTAATGTGCAACTAAGGGTTTGGTATTCTAAAAATAATCAAATCCATTATATGATGTATGGATTTTGAGTTGCGACAACAGAAATAACAGATAAAAGTAATGCTGTTATTGCTACAAGCATTACCATGCAAGATTGAATGTCAATGTTTTTAAACATTATTTCGTCCTTTAAACTGCTTTTTTTCCTTAAATCTACTTGAATTGTGGTGTCATTATTTTCGAACATGTTAATCACTATATTTAAAATTGTTAAATGACTAATATAAAAAAAGAGTAAGAGAGCATTTGAAAAGTAATGTTGTTTGGGGTAAACTATGAAACAATTCGAATATTTCGATGTAACTGCAGATATAGGTTTTAAGGCTTATGGAGAAAACCTGAGTGAAGCATTTGAAAATGCGGGATTGGCTATTTTTAATATAATTTCCAACACTTGTGATGTAAAACCGTCAAAAGAGATATCCTTTGAAATAACCTCTCAGGACAACGTGGCCATGTTGTATGATTTTTTAGAAGAGCTTTTGTTTTACCATGAAGTGGATTTCATGCTGTTTTCAGAATTTGATGTTGAGATTTATGAAAACTTCCGTTTAAAAGCAACGATCAAAGGAGAATCATTTGATTTTTCAAAACACGAGAGAAAATCAGAAATAAAAGCAATAACGTTTCACAAGATGGAAGTCAGTGATACAAATCCTGCAAGAGTCCAGGCTATTGTTGATTTATAAATTATATATAATATTGGAAACATAATTATCTTCATGAAAAGAACTAGAACCGTATCAAGAAACTTTGAAAGGATATTTGGTATTATAGGTTCAATCATCGGTATGTTTTCAGGTTCTTTTTTGATTATTTTGGAAAACCTTGGAAATGCTCATACTCCGCTTTTCGGCCTTCTTGCTATTTTAGCATCCATTTTGGGATTGGTATCAAGTGTATATGTTAAAAAGAATTCTGAAATTGCAGGTATTGGATTTATAATCGCAACAATGTTTGTTATTCTTGGATCAGAGTACATTAATATTTTAAGTGCAATATTTTTACTTGCTGCAGGAATTTCTGCATTATTTAGAAAATAACTTATTTTCTTTAAATTTTATTGGTTTTGCAGTTTATTTTATGTGCTTTTTGCAAAAATAGTGTTGTTAAATAGCTTATGGGTCTGTTATTTAGTTATTTCGTCAGATTAACTTTGCAGCTGTTGTTAAAAACACTAGTGGCTGCAGTTGAAAATGGTTATGTAATTGAGAATAATTTTGAGGGTCTGGTTTACGCTGGTTTTACAGGTGATTAATGGGATAAAAATGTAAAATAAATTCATCTACAATAGTTCTTTAGCTGCAGGCAAGTCAGCTAATTTCACAATATTCTTCAAAACAACTAAAACAGGTAATTTCACCAATGTTGTAGTTGCAGGCGCAGACAATATAGGTAATCTGACTGCCAATAACACAACAGAAGTTATTAAAAACAGCACAGTTCCTGGAAATCAAACAGGCAACAGTACTGATAATCCGGATAATTCAACAAACGGTACAGATATTCCTGGCAATTCATCTGTTGAAAATCAAAACACTGACATTAATAAATCAGTCGATGTTAAACATGCTACAGGTAATCCTATTTTAGCCTTGTTGATGGTTTTGGCTCTATTGGGTTTAAGACCGTTAAAAGGTAAAAAATAGGCTTTTTACCTTTTTTTCTTTTTTTAAAGTTTTATTTAATCTTTATTTTTCTGTTTTTTAAATTAATTTTTCAGCAAAATTTTTAAATGAATTTTATAAAAAAATTTGCCTGCATATAAAGGATGAGTATATTATTTATAATATTGGGAATAAACCTTAAAATATAATAATTTTGTGATTTCTATGAGTATTAAAGATGAAATTAAAAAAGTTAGGGATAATGTTTATGAGATTCCAGGGTCTTTTAACAAAAAAATGAGGGCTTCTGGAAGATTTTATATTGCTGATGAATATTTTGACAGTCTTGAAGATGGGGCTATTGAACAAATTGTTAATGTTGCCTGCCTTCCGGGTATTCAGAGATATTCCATCGGACTGCCGGATATCCATTTCGGCTACGGTTTTCCAATAGGGGGTGTTGCGGCATTTTCTTTAAGAAATGGTGTTGTATCTCCAGGGGGAGTCGGATTTGATATTAACTGCGGAGTCAGACTAATCAAATCCAATCTTACTATTGATGATATTGACGGAAAATTGGATGAGCTTACAGAAAAGCTGTTTAAAAACATCCCGTCAGGCGTTGGAAGCAAAGGCAAAATCAAGCTTGACGAAAACGAAATTAATGACGTGCTTGATTACGGTGCTGAGTGGGCTGTTGAAAACGGCTATGGATGGAGTGAAGATTTGGAAGTTTTAGAGGAAAATGGAAGAATGGTTGATGCTGACTCAAGCATTGTTTCTGATAAAGCTAAAAAAAGAGGAATTCCTCAATTGGGCTCTCTCGGTTCAGGCAATCACTTCCTTGAAGTTCAGGTTGTTGATGAAATATATGACGAGGAAGTGGCAAAAGTATTCGGTCTTGAAAAGGGAATGATTGTGGTTATGATTCACTCAGGCTCAAGAGGATGCGGCCATCAAATCTGTTCTGATTATCTGAGGGTAATGGATAAGGCTTATAAAAAATACAAAATCAGCATTGACGATAGACAGTTGGCATGTGCTCCCCTTGATTCAAAAGAAGCTCAGGATTATATTCAGGCAATGGCTGCTGCGGCCAATTACGCATGGGCAAATAGGCAAATGATGACTCACTGGGTTCGTGAAACCTTTGAGGAAGTTTTGGGAAAATCCGCAAAAGAAATGGAAATGGATATTGTCTATGATGTTGCTCACAACATCGCTAAAATGGAAACTCATAAGGTCTACAACCGTGAAGAGGAAGTTTTGGTTCACAGAAAAGGTGCAACACGCGCATTTGGACCTGGAAGAGAGGAAGTCCCTGAAAAATACAGGGACGTGGGCCAGCCGGTATTGATTCCCGGAACAATGGGAACTGCATCATATGTTTTGCATGGAACTGATGTTGCAATGGAGGAAACCTTCGGTTCTACTGCTCACGGCGCTGGAAGAATACTTTCAAGGTCTAAAGCCAAAAAAGATTATAATGCAGATGAAATTACTGATGATCTGGCTTCAAGGGGCATTAAAATTAAAGCCACCAGTAAAAACGTAATTGTAGAAGAGGCTCCTGGGGCCTATAAGGATGTTGACAGTGTAGTTAGGGTGTCTGATGAAGCGGGCATTGCCAAGTTGGTAGCTAAAGTCAGACCTCTGTCTGTTTGTAAAGGATGATTTCATGATCGGCATAATTGGAGGAAGCGGTGTTTACGAAATCACCAAAAAAGCAGACTCCTGCAGTGAAAAGTTAGTTAAAACAGATTATGGTGAGGTAAATGTCTCCATTTTAGAAATATTTTCTAAAAAAGTGGCTTTTATTCCAAGACATTCTCAAAATCACTCCATTCCTCCACACAAAATTAATTATAGTGCCAATATTGATGCTTTAAGGGAAGTTGGCGTTACCCAAATTATTGCCACTAACTCAGTAGGGTCCATGAATATTGACATGGCACCCGGGTCATTTGTCATTCCGGATGATTTTTTGGATTTCTCACAAAACAGAATCAAAACTTTCTATGAGGACAAGGTTATTCACATTGATGTGACTGAACCTTATTGTCCGACTTTAAGGGATGTTCTGGCCAAATCAGGTGATGTAATTCTGGGCGGAACATATGTCTGTACTGAGGGGCCTCGTTTTGAAACTCCTGCAGAGATTAAAATGTTTAAAATGCTTGGAGGAGATGTGGTGGGTATGACAGGAGTTCCTGAAGTCACTCTTGCTCGTGAGAGGGGAATATGTTATAATTCAATATGTGTTGTATCCAATTATGCGGCAGGCATTTCACCGAATAATCTAACCATCGATGAAGTCTTTGAAATGGTCAGCAGTAAAGAAACAGAACTCCTTGATTTGATTTACGGCTTTATAAGAAATGCTGAAGATTTGCCTGATTGCGATTGCCGTCATGCGTTAGACGGCGCTGAAGTGTAGGAGAATAATTATGAGACTTGCAGTTGTATCATCCGACGGGGCAAATGTTGATTTGCACCTCGGAAAGGGAAAATCTATTTACGTATATGATTACGGGGATGAAATCAGATTCGTCGAACAGAGAGACATTGAAATAGAAGAGGATTCAAAACATCAGGGAGGCAAGGTTATTAAAGCCTGCAGTGACTGTGATGTTTTAATTTCTGTTCAGTACGGATTCAAATCTAAGGTCAAAGCTAATGAAGTCGGTTTAAAACTTGTAATGGACGAGGGACCTATTGATGAAGTATTAAAGAGATATGTTGATCATTATAACTTCATGAAAAATTAGCAACTTTCAATATGAGTAAAATAATTCCCTCCTCTGTTTAATCTATATATACTTTAAAAGACTTACTTTTAAACATGTCTAAGTATATAATTATTACCGGAAGCCCTCGCAAAGGGGCAAATTCAGACTCCATCGCTGAATTTATCAAAGACTCATTAGGAGATAATGATGTCGAAATTTGGAATATATATGAGAAAGATTACACCTACTGTCATGCAGACAACGCCTGTAAGGAACTGAACCACTGCGCTATTGATGATGATGCTACAGATTTGGTGGCTGATTTAAAAGATGTCGATGGTGCATTTTTAGTCTCACCAATCTATTTCGGACGTTTGCCAGGGCCTCTTCACACTGTAATCGACAGGTTCTACGGGGTTTTCAATCCGGCTAAAGGTTTGGATGTTCCATCTCCTGATAAAAAATTGGGAATCGTTTTCACTATGGGTGGAAATGAAGAAGCAGTTAAAAATGCAGAACCTGTTGCAGCCCAAACAGGATTTTCATTTTCAGTAGTTGGTTTCGGTGCATATGATAGCGTTATTTTGGGAAATAACAATACTCCAGATGCATTTGCAGCTAGTGATGATGAGCAGGCACAGGTCAGGGATTTAGTTGACTGGATGATGTAAAATTCTTTCTTTTTTTTTATTTTTATGGAAATTTCGGGTTAATTTTAAAATTTCAAAAATATTTATATATCATAAACAAAATAACTAATAACAACCTTTATGGGCGGATTTTATAAATTAAAACTTAATTAAACATATTCTCTTTAAATAAGCAGAGAATATCTTATAATAGTCGAATTAACGATTGTAACTTTATTATTAGTTTAAATCACTTTTACAGTTTAGTTTGAGTACTATAATTAATTTCAAGACTATTTTATAAATTTTATGGCATAACGCTAATATAATATATTAATATATAATTTTAAAGGGTCGATATAATGGCAAAAGCAAAAGCAAGACGTAGAGTACGTGACACATGGAAAGAAAAATCCTGGTATACTGTTAAAACACCAGTGAACTTTGAAGATAAAGAAATCGGAGAAACTCCAGCAAGAGATCCAGAACTTCTAATTGGAAGAGGCGTAGAAGTTACTATGAGAGAATTAACCGGAGACTTCTCAAAACAATACATTAAACTCAGATTCGAAATTGATAATGTTGCAGGTGAGGTTGCAAACACTAAATTTACCGGACACAAAACTACCACAGACTATGTAAGAAGTATGATTAGAAGAGGAACTTCCAGAATCGATGCTTCAACTGTTGTAACTACCAAAGACGGCCGTAAAGTTAAACTTCATGTACTTGCTGTAACTATTAGAAGAGCAAAATCTTCCCAACAAAAATACATGAGAAAAGTAATCGAAGAATTGCTCGTTGAAGCGGCAGCTGAAAATTCATTTGATGAATTGATTAAAATTGTTGTAAACGGTAAATTAGCATCTGAAATTTATCACAACGCTAAAAAAATCTACCCACTTAAAAGAGTGGAAATTATCAAAAGTAAAGTAATCAAATAGATTACTTAACTACTTCTTTTTTTTTAGTCTGTAAACTTTTATGGGCTTATTTTTATTTTTAAATCTTTTAGAGTTGACATTCAATTCGTTAAAATGATGATTGATTTTTCGGATAAAAACGGAACTTGGCTATAAATTTTTACAGGAATCTATTTTTAAAAAAACATTATAATCTGCAATTTGCCTGTTTTTTATTTATCTAAACTTATTTATAAGAATTTGAACATACATAACTGTAAATAAGGTGCTTGAAAATGGAGGATATAATAATAAATTGGGCGTATGTAATACTATTATTTGTTTTAGGATTCATCACCTATAGGAGAAAATCCCTTGATTTATTCGGCTCAGCAGTAATGATTGTTATGGGGATTGTAATTATTTTTTCAGCTGGAGCCAACTGGTTATTATTGATTGTGCTATTCCTTGTCATGTCTTTGCTTGCCACTAAATTTTCTAAAAAGTATAAGATGTCTTTAGGCGAATTTGAAGGAAGAAGAACTTCTAAAAATGTTATTTCAAATGGAGTGGTGGCGTGTTTTATGGCTGCTTTCGGAGGATACTATCTGCCATTTGTCGGAGGTTTCATCGGAGCAATTGCAACAGCGACTGCAGATACCCTTGCTTCTGAAATTGGTGTTCTGGACCCTCATCCCCGTTTAATAACTACTCTTCAGAAAGTGGATCCAGGTACAAATGGAGCGATTTCTGTTCTGGGAACTGTCTCAGGTATTGCAGGTGCAACAATTATCGGTATAGCTGCATATCTGCTTAATATTATGCATGATCCGATTTTTGTAATCGTGGTTTCAGTCATTTCAGGAACTATTGGGTGTTTCATTGACAGCATTTTAGGTGCACTTTTCGAAAATCAGGGATGGCTAACCAATGAGCATGTTAATTTGCTTGCAACAATTTTCGGCGCAATTGTCGGAATATTGTTGATTTAATTTTTTTTACTTTTTTAAATAAATTATTTAACTATGAAAATAAAGATTATATTAGTGTTATTTTGGTGATATTTATGAAAGGACTTATTTTAATTATGGATGGTATGAGTGACCGCCCTATTAAAGAATTAGGTAATAAAACTCCTTTGGAGGCAGCCAATACTCCTAATATGGATAAAATGGCTAAAGAAGGAATTACTGGGATTATGGATTCAATTGCTCCGGGAATTATACCTGGAAGTGACACCGCACACCTTTCTATTTTAGGTTACAATCCCTATGAAGTATACACCGGAAGAGGTCCGTTTGAAGCTAACGGAGTTGGAGTAGATGTTCTTCCGGGCGATATTGCATTTAGATGCAATTTCTCAACTGCAGATGAAGATTTGACTGTAACCGACAGGCGTGCTGGAAGAATCAAAGAAGGAACTGACAGAATAGTTGAAGCATTAAACGAAATGGTTCTGGAAGATTATCCTGATATTAAAATAATATTTAAAGAATCCACCGGCCACAGAGCAGTTTTAGTTTTAAGGGGAGAAGGACTCTCTGATAAGGTAAGCGATGCTGATCCTAAGGTTGAAGGCAACAAACCTAAAGAAGTTAAGGCTTTAGATGACACACCTGAAGCTAAAAAAACTGCCGATATATTAAACCAGCTTGTAGTAAAGACATATGAAATGGTTAAAGACCATCCAGTTAACTTAAAAAGAATTGAGGACGGAATGCCTCCGGCAAATATTGTTATTCCTCGCGGTGCAGGTGAAGTTCCTGTTGTCGAATCATTAAATGAAAAATACGAAATCAACTCAGCATGCATTGCAGAAACCGGTCTTATTATGGGAATAGGCAGATTTGCAGGTATGGACATTATTGAAATGGAAGATGTAACTGGTGGAATTGACACTAATCTGGATAATATCCGTGATACAATAGTTGATCAGGTTAAAAACTCAGACCATGACTTTTTCCTAATAAACATTGATGGTGCAGATGAAGCAGGCCATGACGGTCAGACTAAGGAGAAAAAGGAATTCATTGAAAAAGTCGATGAGGTTATAATGAGTGAACTTATTAAACTCGAAGACGTTTATATTTACCTAACAGCTGATCATTCAACTCCGATTTCTGTAATGAATCACTCAGGAGACCCTGTGCCTGTAATAATCAGAGGTCCTGAAGTTAGGGTTGATGATGTGGAGGAATTTTCTGAAAGAGCCTGTGCTAAGGGCGGACTTAACAGAATCAGAGGGTCAGATGTAATGAACATTATGATGGATTTAATGAATTATGCTCATAAATTCGGTGCGTAGGTGAATTAATATGGTAGCTAAAAAACTATTTGGAACATCAGGAATTAGAGGAAAAATAGGCTCTGAAGTAACATGTGAACTTGCATTGAATGTAGGTAAATCACTTGCTTATTACTTAGGTAATGAGGGAACTGTAGTTTTAGGTTACGATACCAGAACAACAAATAAAATGCTTGACCAGGCTATCTGTGCAGGATTGCTTGAAAGCGGAATCGATGTTGTAAAAATTGGTATGGTTCCAACTCCATTGGTTGGTTATGCTGCCGAAAAGCTCAATGCCGATGCGGGAATAATGTTAACAGCATCCCACAACCCGTCTCAATATAACGGAATTAAATTGTGGAATAAAAACGGAATGGCATACACCTCCAAACAGGAAGCTGAAATTGAAGAAATATATTCAGATAAGAAGTATATTTCAGTAACTTGGGACAATGTCGGCAAATTAAGTGTTAATGATGAAATCAAAGGGGAATATGTCGATGATTTGGTTGATTTGGTTGACATTAAAAAAGGATTGAAGGTGGTAATTGACTGTGCCTCCGGTGCGGGAAGTGAAATATCTCCTTTGGTGTTTAGAAAAGCGGGATGTGAAGTTACAACCCTTAACTCACAACCGGACGGATTTTTCCCCGGAAGAAACCCTGAACCTAATGAAGAGAATTTACAAACTTTAATGAAAACTGTTGTAGCTATTGGGGCTGACTTGGGAATTGCCCACGATGGCGATGCAGACAGGATGATTACTGTTGATGAAAAGGGCAATGTTTCACCATTTGATTCGCTTTTGGCGTTAATTTCCAAAGAATTTGACGGAGATATTGTAACAACCGTTGATGCAGGATTATGCATGGATGAATCTGTAAAAGGAGAAGTTATAAGAACTCCTGTCGGGGATGTAAATGTTGCTGAAGCCATTATTGAAAAAGATGCAAGCTTCGGAGGTGAACCTTCAGGAACCTGGCTGCACCCGGACTTCTGCATGTGTCCTGATGGAATCCTTTCAGGTTTGAGAATGGCTGAAATAGTATCTAGGAACGGTAAGCTCTCAGCCCTTTTAGACGAAATCCCTTCTTATCCAAACATCCGTGAAAAAATAACATGCTCTAAGGAAGCCAAAACCGAAGTGATGGAGAACATGGAAGATTTGCTTGTCGGAGCATTTGATGATATTGTTGATGTAAATTCGCTTGATGGAGTCAGATTGACATTTGAAGATGATAGTTGGGTGCTTGTAAGGCCTTCCGGAACTGAAGACTACATTAGAATAACTTTGGAATCAAGAGATGCCTCAAGAGCTGAAGAAATTAAGGATGTCTGTGTAGAAATAATCAATGAAAATTTATAGTTTCCGCAAAATCCATAAATTAATAATCAAATCTATTTGCCTAAAATAGATTTAATAATATCTTTTTATTTTTTATAGACACACCTGATTTTTAAATTTACTTGAATTCAATTAGCAAACTTAATTAATAAGTAACAAGTTAATTATATATCATTATAATAGAATTTTTAAGGGGATAACAAAAGTGAAAGCGATTATTTTAAGTGCTGGTGAAGGGTCAAGAATGAGGCCATTAACACTTACTAAGCCTAAAACTATGTTGCCAGTCGCTGGAAAGCCAATAATGCAATATAATATCGAATCATTAAGAAAAAACGGTATTAAAGATATTTTGTTAATTGTCCGTTATAAACGGGAAATGGTTAAGGATTACTTTGGCGACGGAAGTGACTTTGGAGTTAACATTACTTATAAAATGCAAAAAGACTTTTTAGGCACGGCTAATGCTATTTCTTATGGAAAGGATTTCATTGAGGACAGTCTAATTGTCTTAAATGGGGACATCATATTGGACGATGAGATTATCAAGGATTTTATTAAGAAATACGAGGAATCAAAACCCGACACTTTAATGCTTTTAACTGAAGTGGAAGATCCGTCTGCTTTTGGTGTTGTTGAAATTGAAAACGGAAATATCAGAAGCATTGTGGAAAAACCTAAAAAAGAAGAGGCGCCAAGTAATTTGGTCAATGCAGGAATTTACGTTTTCAACGAGGATATTTTTGATAAAATCGATAAAACAGAAATTTCCAAGAGGGGAGAATATGAAATTACAGATTCCGTAGCTTTGCAAATCGAAGACGGAAAAACTGTAATGGGCCATAAAACCGATAAGGACTGGATTGATGTTGGACGTCCATGGGAGTTAATTGAAGTTAACGAAGAGTTAATTTCCAATATTAAAACCGATATTAAAGGAGTAATAGAAGATGGTGCCCATATTCACGGTGAAGTCGTTTTAGGCGAAGGAAGCATAATCAGGTCCGGAGTTTATATTGAAGGCAATGTGTTCATCGGTAAAAACTGTGATATCGGGCCGAATTCATACATTCGGGGCAATTCCTACTTTGGAGATAATGTCCATGTTGGAAATGCTGTCGAAATCAAAAATTCGATTATTATGGAAAACACTAATGTTAGCCACCTGAGTTATGTTGGTGATTCCGTAATCGGTTCCAACTGTAATATTGCAGCCGGAACCAACATTGCAAATTTACGTTTTGATAACAAATCAGTAAAAACTAAAATTAAAAATCAGATGATTGATAGTGGAAGGCGAAAGTTCGGATCAATCATTGGAGATTCAGTAAAAACCGGAATTAACTCTAGTTTCTCTCCGGGTGTAAAAGTAGGTTTCAACTCCACTATAGGTTCTGGAGTTTTATTATATGATGATGTACCTTCCGATACAAGAGTATTGGTAAAACAGAATTATATTATTCAAGATAAAAAAGCAAAAAAAGATTAACTGGCGATATTATGGAAAATTTTAAAGACTCTGTTGTAATATGCCCTGGCGCACAAGTAATTGGAAATGTTGAATTAGGCGAAGACGTATCTATCTGGCACGGTGCCATATTAAGAGGAGATGTCGACTCAATAACTATTGGAAACAATTCCAATGTTCAGGATAATTGTGTTGTCCACTGTACTAAAGGATTCCCTGTTGAAATCGGGGATAATGTATCTGTTGGTCATGGTGCTGTTGTACATGGCTGTAAGATTGACGACAATGTATTGATTGGAATGAATGCCACTGTTTTAGATGGGGCACACATTTCTAAAAATTCCATTGTTGGAGCGGGAGCCGTTGTAAGTGAAGGCAAGGAATTTCCTGAAAACAGTCTGATTTTAGGCATTCCAGCAAAAGCGGTTAAACAGTTAAGCCCTGAACAGACAGAATTAATTCAAAACAATGCAGATAATTATGTAAGACTTTCCAAACAGTATAAGGAAGATTAAAATATGAAAGCGAGAAAAATCGTTGATGAAATGGATTCATATGTTCCTGGAAAATCCCAGGATGAGATTGCTCAAGATTTTAACTTAAATAAAGAGGATATTATTAAATTGGGCTCCAATGAAAATCCATGGGGTCCTTCTCCCAAAGCAATGGAAGCTATTAAACGGGAAATTAATTCAATAAACAGGTATCCCGAATCCCAATTGGGGGAATTGGTCTTGCAGATAGCGGAATATTCCGGTGTTGACGATTCGCAAGTTATTGTGGGTGGAGATGGTGCTGATGAAATCATTGATGTTCTGGCAAAAACATTTATCGATGCTGGAGATGAATTCATAGTTCCTCTGCCATCTTATATGTACTACGAGTATCTGTTAATGCAATATGGTGCAAAACCTGTTTATGCAAGATGGGACTTGGAAAAAAACGAACTAAACGTCAATTCAATATATGATGCAATAACCGATAAAACCAAAATGATTTTTCTGTGCAGTCCGAACAACCCTACCGGGACACTGATTGATAAAGAAGTATTGGTTGATATTGCTTCTAAAAATCCGGAAATATTGATTGTTATTGATGAGGCTTACTTTGAATACTCTGAAGTCACCAATAAAGATTTAATCAATGATTTCAACAATATTTTCATCATTCGTACAATGTCAAAAGTTTTGGGACTTGCGGGAATGAGAATAGGATATGGTCTTGCGTGTCCTGAAATTATTGAGTACATGCGCAGAATCAAACCTGTCTTTTCACTTACAAGACTGTCTTTTGCTGCTGCATTAAACACTTTTAAGGATACTGAATACATTGAAGAGTCTATCAAAAAAGGTATTGAGTCAAGACAGTATTTATATGATGAAATTTCAAAGATTGACGGGCTTTATGTATTTCCGTCAAAGTCCAATTTCATGTTAATCGACATAAGGGACACAGGTTTTACAGCCGGACAGCTGGCTTTGGAACTTATGAAAAAAGGTGTCATTGTAAGGGATTGCACTTCATTTAAAGGATTGGATGAATACTGGATTAGAATCAGTATCTGCACTCTTGAAGAGGATAAGAGATTCATTGAAATTCTAAAAGAGGTTTTAGCGTAATGTATATTGGAGGAACAGTTATTTCGTCAGTGGAATTTCATGGAAATATGTCTCTGGTTATTTTCATGTCAAAATGTCCGTTAACCTGCAGATATTGTCATAATGTGGAGCTTCTGGATGATGAAACTGAATGGTCTTTTGAAAAGATAAAACACACAATCGACTCTTCGGCAGATTTTTTAGATGCTGTTGTAATTTCAGGAGGGGAGCCGTTAGTGCAAACTGATGCAGTAATTGAAATATTAAAGTATGTCCGCAGTTTGGGTTTGAAAACAAAATTGGACACTAGCGGAATTTATCCAAGTCATCTCAAAGAGATTTTAGACTTGAATCTGCTTGATTATATTTCTCTTGATGTTAAAACAACATTTTATAAATATAAGAAAATCACCGGATCTAATGTAGGTTCCCAGGTTAAAAAATCAATGGATTTAATAAATGAGGAAGGAGTCCATCTGGAAATAAGAACTACTTTTGTTCCAACATTACATACCAAAAAGGATATTTTAAATATTGTAAATGATATTGAAGCTGATGTGTATACAATTCAGCAGTTCAGAAATAAAAACGTTTTAGATCCGGCTTTGGAAAAAGTTGAAGTTCCAAATCCTCATGATTTGGTGAAATTGGCCAAAAAAATCAAACCCTATTTTGACGGTGTTGTTAAAGTCAAATCAGGAGAATTTGGAGAACAAATAATTGAATAGGAGCATCTTATGCCGATTTTATCTTTTTCAAGTAATGATATTGATGTTATCACTGGTAAAAAAACAAGAACCATACGCAAAGCATGGAAAACTCCTCTGAAAGTTGGAGATAGGCTTTACTGCTATTGGAATTTAGTTTCTAAAGAAAAAATGAAGATTTTTGAAGCTTTTGTTACCAGGATTGAAGACCTGTCTTTTGAAGAGCTTGAAGGCAATGATGAATTGGCACGCCAGGAAGGATTTAAAGATTCCAAGGATATGTTAAAAGAATTTAAAAAGATGTATGGCGGAAGATTGTCTCCTCTTGATAAATTCCAAATAATTCACTTTGAAAAAATCGATATCAGCCAGTGGAAAGGAGATAAAATCGATGAAAAGGCGATGATTTCTAAACGGGCAGATATTTTATTTGACAGCGGCAAGTTTGATAAATCTACAATGTGTTATGATGCCGCTTTAAGATTGGATCCTAATGATATTTACCTTCTAAACAAGCAGGGAGATAACTTATCCCGGCTGGGCAGGTTTATGGATGCAATTGAGTGTTATGACAAGGCATTGGATATGGAACCTGACAACATCTATATTCTAAACAACAAGGCCATTGCTCTTCTGAACTCTGGAAACATTAACAAGGCTCTTAAAGTGAGCAACCTTGCCTATAATTATCGTCCAAGCAGTCCGATTGTTCTGTACTGGAGAGGTTTTATTTTGGAAATGCTTGGAAGATATGATGACGCATTGAGGGTTTATGACAAGCTTATAGTTATTGATGGCGAAAATCCGGAGGTTTGGAATTCAAGAGGTAACTTGCTGACCGATATGGGAATGCTGGCAGAGGCTATTGAATCTTTTGACAAGGCTGTTGAGGTTTGTCTGGATGATTCTGAAATGGATGCCGCCGCTATAAATAGGATGGGCAATGCATATATTGATTTGGGTAAGCTTGACAAGGCTCTTGAGTGTTTTAATAAAGCTATTTCACTAGAACAGTATAACATTGATTTTTTACTTAATAAAGGTGTTGTTTTAATGGAACTGGGCAAGTTTGAAGAGGCTATTGACAGTTTTAACAAGGTTTTACTTAGAAGCCCAGATAATGAAGATGCGTTTTTCCTAAAAGAGGAGTGCCTGGAGTATCTCTAGATTATTTTTTTTAAAATTTTTTTAACTAACAGCCGTTAGTTTTATATGGTCTGACTAACAACTGTTAGTCATGGAGGAGAAAAATACCAAAGAAAAAATTTTTGATGCCTCACTTGAGTTATTTTCACAAAAAGGATTTAATAATACTTCTGTTAGAGAAATTGCCCGTGAGGTTGGAATTAAAGAAAGCTCAATATATAATCATTATTCATCAAAACAAGCCATTATGGATATTATTTTAAAGACTTTTGAGGATTATTTTAATAGCTTCGATGAAAATAAAAACCATCAGATGGATGAATTATTGGACTCAGACCCTATGCTGTTTTATAGGATGGGTTCTGAGATGTTCAGGCAGCAATTGAGAAACGAAAGGATAATGAAGCTATTTAGGTTTTTCTTTATTCAAATGTATCAGGACGAAATGATAGCTGATTTTTTCCATAAGCACATTCTTGAAGAACCTCTGGAATTCTGGACTTCAATTTTTTCCAGACTAATCGAAAAAGGACTCATCAGAAAGGAATTTGACCCTGCAGTTCTGGCAAGGGAATATTATGCCTATCCTATGTTTCTGTTAATGGAGATATTTATCCAGAACAACTCCTTTCCCGATGATGAATTGGACAGGCTATTTGAAGATGCAGAACAGCATGTTGAGTTTATTCTTGGTGCGGTGAGGGTTTAAATGGATGATTTTATAGTTCCCTATCAGATTAAGGATGATTATTACGGGGATGTTAATGATTTTGCAGAAGCATTTATCGGCTTTGCAGGAACCCTGAATCTGGATGACTTGTCTGAAATGTTGGAAGGATTGCTTATCGGCGTTTATTGGGAGATATACAAAAATGATGCAGTTGTTTTGCCGAACGGTTCTCATGATGTTCTTGCCGCATTGTATGCTATGAGAAATAAGTCTAAAATGAGTAAGGATCTGGTCGATGACATTAGGGGGATGATTCTTACAAAGGAATTTTCTAAAAAAAAGACAAAAAACGAGTTAACCTTAAATAGGGCCAGTTTAAAATTACTGTTGGATTGGCTGGAGGCTACTGGTGATTTTGCTTATCAGCTGCCTTATTTGAGAAAGTATGAAGATAGTATAACCTCTGAAAAATTGGAGATCTTTTTGAAGTTGGCTGCATGGTTTTTGAAAAATTCCCCTAAATACCTAGCTACATATACGGCAGGATTTAAAGAATATTTTGAAAAAAATAAAGAATCTCATAAAATGAAGGAAGATGTAATATTTTTTAATAGTCCTGAAGAAATATATCATTTAAACATGCTTGGAGCTAATTTAATGAATAGAATATTCTGCAGGAATTTCCGCTCAAGAAAAAGAAAAGCACTGCTTTTGCCTTCCTGCATGAGGGTGTCTGAAAAAAATTGCAATGCGGAAAATACCGGACTGGGTCCTGTATGCAGGCTATGCAATAAAAACTGCAACATCTATAAAATAGCTAAGGATTTTCCCCATGAGTTATATCTGATAGAACATAATTCAGATTCTCTTAAAGGGGCAACAGAAAAAGATTTGGATGAACTTGGAATTATTGGTGTTAGCTGTGTTTTAAACCTTATATCTGGTGGTTATCAGGCAAGTAAAATGGGAATTCCTCCGCAATGTGTGATTTTAAATAGAGTTTCCTGCTCTAAGCATTGGCTGGACGGGGATTTCCCATCAACAATTGACCTTGAAGAACTTTCAACCAAATTCTAGTCTCTATATTTTTTAATTAAGCTAATTCCCCACTCAGCCATTTCGTCAGCTTGCTTTTGGGAGTTTCCTTCTGAATAGCTTCTAAAGATTGGTTCTGTTCCGGATGGTCTGATAATGACCCATCCGCCATCTTTAAATATTTTAACGCCGTCTGTAGTGTCAAGTTCGTAATCGGTGGTTTCTTTAACTTCATGGGCTATTTTTGACATTACTTCTTCTTTTAAATCGTCACTGCATTCTGTTTTCATTTTGGCTGAATAATAAACTGGAAGCTCTGAAACCAATTCGGATAGTGGTTTGTTTTCTTTAACTATTATTTCCAGGATTTTGGCAACAGTTAAAGCAGCATCCCGTCCGTAAACGAATTTAGGAAAAATCAATCCTCCGTTTTCCTCTCCTCCGAAAAGTCCGTCTGTGTCTTTTAACTTACGCGCTACAAGCAAATCTCCAACAGCAGTGGCTATCACTTCTCCGTTGTATTCTTCTGCAATATCATAAATTGCCTGTGAAGTTGCAACGGTTGTTACAATGGTTCCTCCGCCGTTTTCTTTAAGCATCTGTTTTTCAACCAGTGTAAATGTTTTATCTCCCAGAACAAAAGCTCCATTCTCATCAATACAAATGGTTCTGTCTGCATCGCCGTCATGAGCAAGACCGATATCTGCGTTTAATTCTTTTACAACTGAAATGAGCTCCTGCAAGTTTTCTTCTATCGGTTCAGGGTCACGGCCAGGGAAAAATCCGTCCGCTTGACAATTCAAAGTTGTCACGTCACATCCAAGTTCCCTGACCAAATAAGGGGCAGTAAAGGAACCTGCACCTGATCCGCAATCAAGAACCACTTTTAAATTGGCTTTTCTTATTGCATCTGCGTCAACATGTGACATTGCAGTTTGGATGTATTCGCCAATAATCTGATTATTTGTGAATTTCTCACCGATTTCATCCCAACCTGCTCTGACTGGTTCACCGTCAAAATAAAGGCTTTCGATTTCTAATTCAACATTATCTGAAAGGCCGATACCAAATTCATCTAAAAATTTAAGACCGTTAAATTTAGGAGGGTTATGGCTTGCAGTAATCATGATTCCTCCATCATAATACTGTCTTACTGCATACTGGACCGCAGGTGTTGGCAGCATTCCCAAATCTACAGCATCACAGCCGGCTGAAAGTAAACCTGCGATAACCGCATCTTTTAACATTGGGCTGCTTGTTCTTGTATCTGCTCCAACTGCAATTTTGCCTTTAACAACGCTTCCATAACATGCAGCTAATCTTGTTGCAAACTCAGGAGTTAACACGTCATTTGCTGTTCTTCTAACTCCAAAAGTTCCAAATAATCTTTTTTTATCAGACATAATTAAAATTCCTATAAATTCATTCTATATTATTTTTGAAGTTTTACAAATAAAAATATATTGATGTCTAATTTATTATCCGAAGACTGTCGCCGCTTGTTAGAATTAATTCCAAATCTGATTTGTATTCTGTTATTGTACCTGTAACTTCAACCTTTCTGTTTTTGAAATCTTCAATATCCAAATTCTTTGATTTAATCTCACTGACTTGCTTTTCAAAGATGATTAACTGAATCTGGCTTTCCCCGTCATTTACTGTAAGAAAATAGTTTGTTTTTGAACTTGACTGGGCAACATCTGTTATCACGCCGTCGACGCATACCTTCTCATCAATCATGGATCTTGTAATGTCTTTGATATCAACTTTTTTAACTTCGATTGATGGGGTAAATATAATCAGTCCGATTATGCCGATAAGGGAGGTTACTAAGGCGATTCTTAATAATTTTTCATCTGTGATTTCCATGATTTTCTGATTTGTTTTCAAATTAAAAATATCCGATAGGTTTTAAACTTGTAAAATTTATCTAATATTAGAAATATAATATGTTTTATGTTTGAAGATTTAACAAAAACAGAATTATATGCAATTTTGGCAGGTGTTTTTACTGCATGTCTGATTGTATCAAATATTATAGCAGGCAAAACATTTGATTTTTTCTCGTTTACCCTGCCCTGTGCGGTTATCATTTTTCCAATAATCTACATTGTAAATGACGTGCTTGCAGAGGTTTATGGTTATGCTAAGGCCCGTCGCATTATTTTACTTGGGTTTTTCATGAATCTTGTTGCGGTGATTTGCTATAATGTGACTATCTGGCTTCCTGCACCGGTGTTTTTTGAAAACTCACAGGCATTCGGCATTGTTTTAAGTTCTACTTTAAGGCTGCTTGTTGCAAGTTTTGTTGCATATTTGATAGGGTCAATTGTTAATGCGAGACTGATGGTTTATCTTAAGAAATGGGATGAGGAAAAGCTATTTTTCAGATGCATAGTTTCAACATTATTTGGTGAAGGTCTGGATGCAATAATTTTTATTACAATAGGATTTATAGGAACAATACCTTTGGAGGCACTGGTGATGATGGTGATTGCTCAGGCGATGTTTAAGACACTATATGAGATTGTCGTATATCCGATTACACGGGCTGTCATTAACAATATTAAAAAATTGCCTGAGATTTAATTTCCTGTATTGTACATGGAAATTAATCTCTCAACAGTATCTACATCCATCGGACCCTTATCTTTTCTTATATTTTTAACAACAGGGAATCTTAAGGAGTAACCTGTCTCATATTCCGGAGACTCGACAATTTCTGAAAATGCAATTTCCAGAACGATTTTAGGCTCAACTCTGATTTCCCTGCCTTTGGTTGAAATTTCAAGTTCCTTCATTTTACCGGTCAGATATTCCAATGTCGCATCATCAAGGCCTGTTGCTGCATAAGCAACGCTTTTAAAATCATCGTTTTCATCTCTTAAAGCCACCAAGTAAGATCCGACGAAATCTCCTCTTTTTCCGATTCCGTATGTTCCTCCAATAACGATCATGTCAAGGGTTTCAGGTTCTGCTTTGTATTTAAGCATTTTTTTACCTCTAAGGCCAGGAATATATGGTTCTGAAGCATCCTTAATCATTATTCCTTCATGCCCTTCATTAATTGAGCGTTCAAACAGTTCCTGAACTTCGCCGATGTTGTCGGCAGTTCCAACAATCATTGTGCTCAGATTCATCCCGTCAATAGAGGTGTCAACAATTTCTTCTAATATTCGTCTTCTATTTTTTAAAGGCTCGTCAATCATTGGAACTTCATAATATAAAACATCGAACAGGTATAATTTTAGAGGAACATTTTCAATAGCCTCTTCAACATTATGCTTTCTTCTAACGCGGTGCAATATGTTCTGGAAAGGGAGGGGCTTTCCGTTTCTAGTGGCTATTACTTCCCCTTCTACGATGTAGTTCTCATGGGGGAGGTGTTCATCAAACAGTTCCACGATTTCTGGAAGTGCATGGGTAATGTTTTCAAGTCTGCGTGTGAATATTTTAATTTCGCCGTTGTTTCTGTGAACCTGGAGCCTGATGCCGTCATACTTGGTATCGCAAATTGCAACGCCCATTTCAGGAATGATTTCATCCAATGGAGGTGCAAGCTGAGCAAGCATTGGTTTTACAGGTGTTCCCGGTGTCAGATTAAGCTTTTCTAAACCGGCGCTGCCCTGTTCTTTTGCAGTTTTTGCAACGATTGAAAAATCATTTGTAAGCATCTGGGCTCTTTCAACTACTTTTTTATCAATGCCGAAAGCTTGCGCAATTGCATCTCTAACCACTCCGTCTCCAACGCCGATTCTCAGTTCTTCGGTTATTGTACGGGTCAGATATTTGGCTTCAGTTGCACTTGCCTGACTTAACAGCTCTAAAATAACTGCAATTTTACGGTTGGTTGAACGTGATCCGCTGATTTTAGACAGTTTGCGCAGGCTGTTAAATACAAAATCAATTGTCAGGGGCTGTGAGAAAAATGTTGTCTGGGATTTTTTAGCATATAATTTAATGCATGCAAGGCCGATGTCTCCTTCGTCACGAACAGCATCCTCAACGCCAGATTGTGTTGTTCCAACAGCTTCCGCTACTGCCCTTTCAACTAATTTTCCGCCGATTCCAATTTCTTCCGAACTCCATGCAGGAAACACGACTCCCAAAATCAAAAGTCCGACTTTTTCAATTGTATCAGAGTCTAATTTCTTTAAAAATTCAGAAATTATCTCTGTTTTTTCTAATCTTTTTGTTGTTGCTTCCAATGCTGAGTATACATCTACTAATTCCTGATATCTCATTAAAAATCGCCTTTAGCTATTTTTACTGCACAATATTCACCACACATCGCGCACATCTCTTCATCTTCAAGTTCACATTTGTCACGATATGTTCTAGGTTTTGACTTGTCCAATGCAAGGTCAAATTGTTTTTCCCAATCGAATTCTTTTCTTGCTTTGGCCATTGCACGTTCACGGCTCCATGCGGATTCAAGACCCTTTGCAACATCAGCGGCCTCTGCAGCAATTTTGGATGCAATAATTCCTTCTTTAACATCTTCTAGACTCGGAAGGGATAAGTGTTCTGCAGGTGTTACATAACACAAAAAGCTGGCTCCTGCTGATGCGGCTATTGCTCCTCCTATTGCTCCTGTGATGTGGTCATAGCCAGGTGCAATATCGGTTACTAACGGTCCCAATACGTAAAACGGAGCGCTGTGACATATTGTTTTTTGAATTTCCATATTTGCTTTAATCTGGTTTAATGGCATATGTCCCGGACCTTCCACCATCACCTGAACGTTTGCATCCTGTGCTCTTTTAACAAGACCTCCCAAATTCACAAGTTCCTGAATCTGAGGGATGTCGCTTGCATCTGACAGACAGCCGGGTCTTAAACCATCACCTAAAGACAATGTGATGTCATATTCATATGATAACTCTAAAAGATAATCGTAATTTTCATATAACGGATTTTCCATATCGTTATGGTTAATCCAGGAAGCCATAAAGGTTCCGCCACGACTTACAATTCCCATCATTCTATTTGCGGACTTTAATTTGCTGACCAAATCTTTAGTAATTCCGCAGTGAAGGGTCATAAAGTCCACTCCCTCTTTTGCCTGATTTTCAATAGCCCTGAAAATATCATCAGGATCCATATCAATGATTTCTTTGTCTTTTGAAAGTGTTACAACACCTGCTTCATAAATCGGAACAGTTCCAATACAGATATCGACTGCATCCATAATCTTTTTTCTGAATAACTTTAAATCAGAACCTGTTGATAAATCCATAAGTGCATCTGCACCGTATTCCTGAGCCAATTTTGCTTTATTAATTTCAAGATCAATATCGTCAATTTTTGATGATGAACCGATGTTTGCATTAATTTTAGTTCTCAAACCTTCTCCAATACCGCATGGTTTTGAGTGTCCATTAATATTTTTTGGAATTACAACTTTTCCGCAATCTATTAATTTAGCTAATTTATTTACATCTATATTTTCTATTTCTGCAACATATTCCATTTCTGGTGTAATATTTCCTTTTTGCGCTTCACTTTTTTGGGTCAAATTTATCCCTCTATTGACTAATCACTATTAATTATATATCAATTAAATATTAGTATGCTTATCATAAATATTGCTTTTTATTGCTATTTAAAATATTTTTACAGGTCGAAATTGGATATGTAAATTTGAAAATCAATTGGATTTTAAAAAATATATTTAGCATTCAACCGTTCCCTGAACTTAGAAAGATTATATCTGGGCGATTAAGTAGTATTGTCGTTATTTTGACATATTAAAAATAAGCTATATAATTAGTAGATTATGAATTATCTGATACTTATCGCAACTTTGAAATCTTTTTTCATATTGTATTTATTTTTGATATTACTAATTAACCTTTGGTGTATGATTTCAAATGCAATATATTTATATACAAATATACAAATATATTACATAGGTGATAATTTATGATAACAACCATCAGAATAGATAAAGATTTGCAGCGGCAGTTAAAAATGAAAAGCGCCGAAACTGGCAAAAGCCAACTGGATCTGGCCAATCGATACATCCTGGACGGATTGAAAAACGATAAAACACCGGCAAAACCTGCGATGAGCTTGGATGAAATAGAAAAACTTTTAAAACATGACCTGCCCGAAGGCGATGATGTATCTGAAAAACTAACCGGGCTTGCCGATGCACCAATCAGAACAAACGCCGTCGAGTTAAAAAAATCATCATATAAAAGAGGTTAATATGATATTTCTAGACTCAACATACCTGATTGGAGTCATACTTAAAAAAGACACCTGCACCGAAAAGGCACTTAAATTAAAGCCGGTTCTGAAAAACGAAAGGAAACTGATAAACAGTACGGTTTTTACAGAAGTCCTCAACAGCCTGAAGGCAACAAACTCAACATACGATGTTGATGAACTGACAGAATTGCTCCTATCATATGAAATAGATTTTTTAGGCTCTGATGATTATGCAGAAGCAGTTGCATCATATAAACATTACAATCATGCAGTCAACTTCAGCGACTGCACCATACTCCAGACCATGATTAAAAACGGAGTCAGTACAATAGTTTCATTCGATTCAGATTTTGATAAAATCAAAGGCATCAACAGAATATACCTTTAAGCCATTATTCTAAAAGATGGATTACATTTTAAATAATAAAAAAAGATTGTAAATAGCACATATGCTATTTTACTTTAATTTTGGATTTTAACTGTTTTTGCAGAGCACAGGAAATCTCTACTAAACTGTGTTGTGGCAGTGAAAGTCCCTTTCTTGGTGATTTTAACAGTGTTTCCTGTGATGTTTATTCCGCCGATTATAGATGCAAAACCGTGAGCGTGTTTTCACCTTCATGCAGGTCGTGTTTTAACAGTTTTTCTATTCATCTAAACTCATTGCCGGGGGTTTTGCTGTTGTTTTATCCTTTTTCAATCCATCCAGTATATTGATTGACCAGATTCAGTTGGCTTTTGCCTGTCGCAGTGCTTTTCAGTTTTAGCCGCTGCTGTAAATCTTTTACTGATTCTGATGGTTGTTATCATAAATATCGCCTATTCGGTATATTTGCATATTTATATATCGTCATTCTAAGGGCGAAACATAAAAGTTCAATTGATATCGGAAGATGCATTAAGCATAGAAATATTATAGCTACTGATTATATAGTAACAGATACATAGAATTAATTAAATTGTGTTTAATGGGGTGTGTTTACTATAAAAATTATATTCTTTGATACCGAAACAAGCGGTCTTGATTGTTCCTGCTGTAAGATTATTGAACTTGCAATGTTAACTGTTGAAAATGGGATTATTGTAGATACTTATGATGAATTCATTGACATAGGAGAGTTCATTTCTCCAAAAATTTCTCAATTAACCGGAATTACAAATAATATGATACAAAATGAGGGAATCGATGAGGAAACTGTTGCTTATGACTTAAAAGAAAGACTCACGGCAAATACATTGATGGTGGCTCATAATTGTCAATTTGATTTGCAGTTCGTTTATTCACTGTTAAAGCGTCATTTTCCAGATGATGCGGATTATATCGTATCTAATTTAAACTGGATTGATACTGTATCTGTTTTAAAAGACAGAAAGGATTATCCTCATAAGTTAATTGATGCTGTTAAATATTACGGTATTGGTGAAGTTAATTTTCACAGAGCTATTGATGATGCAAAAGCATTATATCAGGTTGCAGTGGCCATGAAAAACGAACGTGATGATTTATCAGAGTATATAAACATATTCGGTTACAATCCAAAATTTGGCGTAAGTGGCATTAAATTCCCATTTATTGAATATAAGAGACAGCCTTACCATAATCGGGGATTGCTGCCTCAGGAAAGATGTTTGCCGAGAAGATAACAATTAAATTAGGGGGTATGGCAAATCAGGATTGTCCTTTTTAGGTTTTTCCCCTCCAATTTTTTTCAAACGCATTTCTAAAAATTTTCTGCCATTTTCTGTTTTAGCGTAAATCGAAATGGATTGGCCTACAGTTTTTATGCTTTCATTTTCTCCGATTTCACGAACATGTCTTGATGCGCAGGATGTAATGACGTCACAGCCGTCAAATAATTTTCTTGCGTCTTCAGCAGACTTTTTTGTCGTGTGGACAACAAAAACATAGATATTCACATCAGGATTTTCCAATTTAATCCTTTCAATTTCCTCAATGTCTCCGGCCAGAGTTACAGTAACTGCAATATTTTTAAATCCTTTGGCAATTGCAAGTTCTATTCCTTTAAGTTGATCAATTTCGGCTGTTTTTGGATGGGCAATATTGTCCTTGCCCATTTCAGCTATCAATTCCGGAATCGGACTGGTTTTTACAAGGCCTGAAACCCTTCCTCCAATTCCCTGTACAAGTTCCGGCTCTTCAACGATTAATGTTCCGCAACCTTCTAAAACCATCACAACACAGTCGATTACATCCTCATCTAGTAATGTGCACATAATCTCTGAAATGCCGAAATTCAAAAAGTCCTTCATTCTTAATTGGCGATTTGGCATACACATTCCAAAATCATCAATTCTAAATTGCATATTTTCAGCTATTGCTTCAGATGTCAGTCTCTTAATTCCTCTGTGGTGATCAAAAAGAGGACAGTACTCAACTTCAGGTTCACTTACACTGACAACCTTTCCGTCTTTAATTGTTACTTTGCTCAGTCCCATGGCTTCAATAATATGTTCTCTCATAGTTTTGAGTTTGTTAAAAAAAGTATTTATAATTGGAGGTTATGGGAAAGACTTCTGTGTCTTTCCCTAAAAAATATGGCTAGAATTCATAAAAAAATAAGGAAGAAATTGGGATTTTTCTTCCTACATATATTGGATAAGCTGTTCGTCTGAACTGCTTCCAGGTTTTACTTTATCGATTGCTTCTTTGAAATATTTATTTGGAACTTCTTTTGCTTCGAGATTGTCTCTTAAAGTAAGCATTGCTGCTTCTCTGCATACTGATTCGATGTCTGCTCCAACATATCCTTCAGTATTTTTAGCGAGTTTCTTAAGATCAACATCTCCAGCAAGAGGCATGTCTTTAGTGTGTACTTTAAAGATTGAAAGTCTTGCTTCCTCATCAGGCTCTTTGACCTGTATGTGTCTGTCAAATCTTCCAGGCCTCATAAGTCCAGCATCTAAAATGTCCGGCCTGTTGGTTGCCGCAATGATTGCAACATCTTCAAGTTCCTCCAAACCGTCCATTTCAGTTAATAGCTGATTTACAACTCTTTTAGTTACTCCGCTGTCAGTGTCATTTCCGCTGCGTGTGCTGGCTATTGCATCAATTTCATCGAAAAAGATTACTGTCGGAGCAGTTTGTTTAGCTTTTCTAAATACTTCTCTGACGCCTTTTTCAGATTCTCCAACCCATTTGGATAGAAGTTCAGGGCCTTTTACTGAAATGAAGTTTGCTTCGCTTTCACTTGCCACAGCTTTTGCAAGCAGTGTTTTACCGGTTCCAGGGATTCCGTAAAGCAATGTTCCTTTTGGAGGTCTTATTCCTAAACGTTGGAATGTTTCCGGGTGTTTCAATGGCCATTCAACAGCTTCTTTAAGTTCTTGTTTTACATCTTCAAGACCTCCTACATCATCCCATTTGATGTCAGGGATTTGTACAAGGACTTCTCTTAAAGCTGAAGGTTGGATTTCTTTTTGAGCTGATTTAAAATCATTACCTGTAACTACTATTTTTTTCATTACTTCTTCTGGAATTTCTTCGTCATTTTGTATTTCCGGCAGGATTCTTCTAACTACTCTCATTGCAGCTTCTTTACATAATGATTCAATATCAGCACCTACAAATCCGTGGGTGGTATTTGCGATTTTGTCTAAATCAACGTCTTCTGCAAGAGGCATGTTCCTTGTGTGAATTTCAAGCACTTCTTTTCTTTCTTCGCTGTCAGGCACTCCGATTTCTATTTCACGGTCGAATCTTCCAGGCCTTCTAAGTGCAGGGTCAAGGGAATCAGGTCTGTTTGTTGCACCAATCACCACTACTTGGCCACGGGATTTAAGACCGTCCATTAATGTTAGAAGTTGAGCAACGGTTCTTCTTTCAGTTTCTCCATTGGTTTCTTCTCTTTTTGGTGCGATAGCGTCTAGTTCATCGATAAATATGATTGAAGGGGAGTTTTCTTCTGCTTCTTCAAAGTATTCTCTTAGGTTTTCTTCAGATCCCCCTACGTATTTGCTCATAATTTCCGGTCCGTTTATTGCAATGAAGTGGGCATCACTTTCACTTGCCACTGCTTTTGCAAGTAATGTTTTACCTGTACCTGGAGGACCGTGCATCAATACTCCTTTTGGAGGGGCAATGCCTAATTTTTCAAAGAGTTCAGGTCTTTTGAGAGGAATTTCAATCATTTCCCTTACTTTTTTAACTTCTTCTTTAAGACCGCCAATATCTTCATAGCTTACATCTACAAGGTTTCCAACACCTTCGATTTTGCTTACGTCAACTGGGCTTTCATGAAGTTGCACTTCGGTATTTGGACCGACAATAACGATGTCTTTCGGATTTGTGGACACGACTGCAAACTTGATTTCTCTCATTGCCGGTGTGAAGTCCATTAATTCATCAAATATGCTGTTAAAGCCCATGCTCATACTTGGTCTTGGGGCTTTGATTTGTGATCCGATGATGTCTCCTTGAACCATTACTTTCCCGGCAAATAAACTGCGCACATCTCCTTGCACACGTATATTATTGTCAATTGGAGCCAGAACAACTTTTTTAGCTTCCACTGCTTTGATTTTTTTAACTTTAACTTCTCCGCCTATGGTTGCACCGGAGTTTTTACGGACTAATCCGTCAATTCTGATAACTCCAAGTCCAATGTCTGTTTGTGAAGGCAGAGCTATTGCTGCAGTTCTTTTTTCGCCTACAATTTCAACCAAGTCTCTTTCATGGATGTTTAAATCATTCATTACATTTGGGTCAAGTCTTGCAACGCCCTGACCAACATCTTTTTGTGAAATTGCTTCTGCAACTTTTAAAGTAATTTCATTTTCTGCCATGATAATCATCTCCTGTGTGAGTTTATTGTAATCATAATTTTTTTACTGCCAATCTTTTTATTACTTTTTGTAACTTTATTGACAGGTATAACTGTGTAGGTTTTACTATATAAATGTTTCGGTTAAAAAAGTTTTTGAATTCTCTTTTAAACTCAGTTATTTAATCAATAAACTTTTGTCATAATGTAGTTTAATTAAAATGATTATATGAAATTGAACCAATAAAAAAAAGTGGATATTAAAGTGAAATAGCTTAATTAAAAGTTTAATTACTTTTGTATACTTTAATATTTGTTCGTATAAATCAAAACAGTTTATCTTATAACTCCGCCAAAACCGATAAACAGTTCCTTGACCTTTTGAATATCCTCTTTGGATATTGCAACAACTTCAAAAGTTAAACTGATGGAGTCTTCGCTAATCTGAGGTCCGTTATAAGCATCAATCAGTTTGATGTTAAGGATATTTGCGATTTTTTTAGATGCATCCTGTATGGTCTCGACATTAACATTTTTAGAAAACACGCAGCTGATTGATTCGGTCTTTTTGGCGGTGTTGCTGATTTTCCATTGGTGGAGTTCACTATCGCTTAACACTTCTATATTGGCTATGCGTAATTTTTTCACCTTGTTTCCGTCAATTAAAACTGCAGTTTTACCATCTATTTTCTCCAAGATTCCGACATGGATTTTCCCGGAATAGATGTGTCTTAATCCGACCTCGCTACCTATAGCTTTATTCAATAGGCTGAATTCATGATTAAGTGCGTTAATGGCCTTATCACTTCTTCCTAATGCATTCTTAATATCGCCCATGTGCCTTGTCGCTTTAATTGCAATCTCAACAAACTTCTCATCATCTTGGCTGTTGATCACGTCTCTTAATTCAGTAACTGCATCTGCAAAGGTATTTCTGATTTTCGCACCGTTGTTGTTCATGGACTGGATGTAATATGTTAGATAAGGATTTTGAGCAACAATACGTGCAATCATGTCAATCATCAGATTATATATCGGACTTTCATAATCCTCGGTTTCGGATAAATCAATTTTCAGCTTTTCAATAGCCGAAGCGGTGGAGATAAATGAGAAATGAGTTAATACCTGGACAATGCTCATCATATAATCATGTTTTTTAGCTGTAGTTTCAATTATTCTCATATTTTTGCTGTCAAGATAATCATAAACTTTATCATACCATTCTCCTTTCTTGTCGGCTGTTAAAACGATTACCTGATTGTCCAGTTCTGTTGTTCTCGGACCGAAAATAGGATGTGTTGGAATATATTCTACGCTGTCGGGCAATGCCTCTGCCATTGTTTTGGAGGGCTCCTCTTTAACGGATGTGACGTCAAGCATTAGTGAACCTTTTTTCATATATGGTGCCACTTCCCTTATAACATCAGATGTGTGGTGGATGGGAACGGAAACTATTAATATGTCGCTGATATTGGCCAGACCTGCATTGGATTCAATATAATTGACATTCATGCTATCTGCAACACTTTTTCCTTTTTGGTGATCTCTTCCGGTAATATATACTTCAAATTCGTCTCTTAAGTAGTAGATGAGGGTTTTTCCCAAACCGTCACTACCTCCAATAATTCCAACATTCATTTCAATCATTAATTATTTTAAATTAGTAAGTATATATATTAATTAGAAAAAGTATTGTGAAAACATGAAAATTATAAAACAAGATACAAAAGAGGGAATTATTGAATTGGTTCCCGAAACATTGGATGATTTATGGCATTTGTCCCATATAATCGAAACCGGGGACAATGCATCCTCTAAGACTACCCGGCGTATACAGGATAACACCGGAGATAAACTAAGAAGCGACAGGGGAGTTAAAAAAACATTTTATTTAGGTTTGGATATTGAAAACATTACCTTTCATTTATTCACCGGAAAATTAAGATTAACAGGAGTCATTACAAGAGGTCCTGAAGATTTGATTCCTCTCGGATCACACCATACATTGGAAGTTAAACTCAACACTCCGTTAACCATCAAAAAACAGAGATGGCAAAATTGGGCAATAAAAAGACTCAATCAGGCTATTGACGCTTCCAAAAAATTGTCTGCAATGATTATTGTTTTGGAAGACGACACCGCAACTATCGGTCTGATGAGGCAATTCGGAATTGAATATTACGGTCCGGTTAAAGGCCATGTTTCCGGCAAAAGGATAATTGATAAGAACAGACAGAAGAATATTGTTCAGTTTTATGAAAAAGTCATCGAATCAATCGAAAAGTTCGACTCAATTCAGAATATTGTCATTGCAGGACCTGGATTTGTAAAAAATGATTTTCATGATTATCTCAAGGAAAAACATAAAAGTCTGGCTAAAATGTCTGTTATAGAAGCTACCGGATCAGGCGGACGCAACGGAATTAGTGAAGTTCTAAAAAAGGGAACTGTTGAAAAGCTAACTTCCGAAAACAGGGTTGCTGTTGAAATGGGAGCTATTGACAAATTACTTGCACAAATCGGTAAAAACTCATCCAAAATTGCCTATGGGATTAAACAGACAAAAGAGGCAATTAATTTAGGCGCTGTCAGCCAACTTTTAATTTTAGATACTAAAGTAGCAAGTGAAAACATGGGTGAGCTGATGGACATGGTGGAAAATATGAAAGGGGAAGTAATGGTCATTAGCAGTGAACATGAAGGCGGAAAGCAACTGGAAAGTCTTGGTGGTATGGCGGCTATTTTAAGATATGAAATTGCCTGATTTCGTACAGATTTATATAATATGAAAAATTAAAAGTTATATGAGAGATTAATTATGTATTATTCGTCAATTATTATTGCATTTATCTTTGTTTTTATTGTAACTGCAGTATCTACATTAGGTTTAACTATTGTTTTTAGATTTTTTGGAAATCGAGGATACCTTGGTAATTTATATCCCAATGTAAGGGGTGGAATTCCACGTGCCATTGGAGTAATACCATTTATTGTACTGGCATTTTTCATGATACCTGGTTGCAATTCAATTATTTTAATAATCGGTATATTTGCATTGATTGACGATATTTTAGGAAGAAGAAAATGTGTTCCGTTAGGTATTGAGTGGGGTCAACTTTCAAGGGGAATTGGAATTGTTTTAGTTATGATTGCATGTATTCTTAAAGGATATTGGATTTCTTCAATATTTATAGCGCTTATGGTTCAGCCGCTTAATATTTCAGATATGCAACCCGGTTCTACATGTATCGTAACCATGATTATGGCTGTTTTAACAATTATTCTCATGTTAATTGTAGGTTCACCGACTGTAAATGAATTGCCTGCCGTTTATACTCCATTATTGATATTTATAGTATGTCTGGCTTACTGTCCGCTTGACTTTTCAGGAAAAATCATGTTGGGCGAAGTTGGAAATCACACATTTGGTGTAGCCCTTGGATTAGCTTATTATTTAGTTGGAGGATTATGGTCAGTTATTTTACTCGGATTTATAACTGTTGCATTAATCGCATTTGTTAGAAGAAATAATTTAAGAGTGTTCTTCAGACAAAATTTAAGAATCCTTGATCCGACATTTGGAGATTATTTCATGGACGTCTTAACTGGCGGAGGATTGGGAGACTTATTTAGAAGACTGATTCTTAAAGACAAACAATATGAGGTTAGACATCCTTTATTGATTTCATTAGGGTTTAGAAGATTATTGTTCAATCCCTTTGCATCACATCCAAAAAAATACACTCCTAAGAAAATACCAAACTTGAAAAGTGGGGTTTAATTTATGAAAGTATTGTTTATGGTTACCGGTAGAGGATTAGGTGGGGATGCAGCTATTGCTCTTAATACTATGAAAGCGCTGGAAAAAAGAGGTGTCGAATGTGAAGTGGGTTTGGATTCTTCTGCCTCCGGAGACTTATTTGAAAAAAATGGTTACTTTGTACATAAAGTCTCAATTCCTCAAGCGGGAGGCCATTCTGCAACTAAATTATCTGCATTGAAAGGCGGTTTAAAATTAATTACGGCTACTTTCAAAGCAATGTCTGCTATTAAAAAATCAGGAGCCGATTTTGTTGTTGGTGTTTTGGGAGGGGGTGCGATTGTCGGATCTTTAGGCGCTAAATTCACGGGGAAACCTGCTTTTTCTTTAATTTCGACACCACTGGATTCAAAAGTATGTCCTAAATTTAACCAATGTTTCGTATTTCCGGAACTGGATAAGTTCAGATGGGAAAAACTCCCTAAAAACATGACAAGGTCATTTTATCCATTGGCTGAAAACACAGAAAAGGGAAACGAGAAAGTGGCTCTTCAGAAACTAAAGGAATTTCCTAATTTTGATGAAAACAAAAAAACAATTGTATTTTCCTCAGGTTCATCCATATTCAAAGGCACAGTCGACGCTATTAACTTAGTTGCCGGTGATACTGATGAATATAACCTGGTTTTGGTGGGATTGCCTCTCCATGAGGAATATCTTGATGAACTTGACGATGATAAAATAATCTATGCAGGTTTTATTGACTGGATTAATCATTTATTTAAATTTGCCGACTTGACTGTCTTAACTGATGATGGTGTTTCCCTTGAAGAGTCGCTGCTTTGTGAAAAGCCCATCATTGCCCTTACAAAAGTCAAATGGGGAAGATATCAAAATATGGCCGGTGTATTTAAAGGGGCCATTATCGAATCTGAAGTCAGTGATGTTTGCAAAAGCATCAATGAGGCATTTGAAAATTATGACTCCTTAAAACAAAGGGCTATTTTCTATGGGAAGCAGTGCAATGAGGCCGCTGATGTTTTAGTGGATAAAATGTTAAAAGAATTAGAATAGTGGCGTTATAGCCACATGTTTTTTATAATTTTATAATTGGAATCGGTTGACGGATGGATTTCTAAAAATTCATCATAATCATCCAGGTCATAATCCATTCTCATTAGGTATGATAAGTATGCCAAATCACTTACGGATGAAGGTGATATTGCATTAATTTCGTTTATTCTGTTATTTTTCTTATCAAATTCAATTTCAGTATATCCTGTTTCTCCGGCTAGGATGTTCCAAAACGAGGATGGCCCTGCAATTCCTGGAATTGCAATTTTTGCTTTGTCTTCATCACTGCATAATGATTTTTCATTTTTAACAAAACTCACTTCCATGTTCAAACTTATGTTTTGAGGAATGCACTCATAGCTTATTTTATTTGCATGCCCAGCCATATTTCTTGCAGCTGTGATGCCCTCCTTTCTTGCTACTGGAGTTAACATGTATCCTCCGGTAACATCTCCTGCAGCATATATATTCCCAACAGAAGTTTTCATCATTTCATCAACTTTAACTGTCCGGTCAGGGTTCAACTCAACAATCCCTTCAACAATTTCACTGTTGGGTGTTCTGCCGGTTGCAAAAAATGGAATTCCTTTTAATTCAGCATCATTTTCAAGCAAAACCTTATCTTTAAATGCTTCTGCAACGCTTGTGTTTTCATAAATTTCAACATCAGGAATGATTTTTTTCAACACATACTCCTTTGTTTCGGCACTGATTTCTTTTAAAAATGTACTTCTTGCAAGAATATTCACTTCACTACCTAATGTTGAGTAAATATTAGCTATTTCGGCAGCTATAATGCCTCCTCCGATAATATTCAATTCTTCAGGAACATCATCGATTTTTAAAATATCTCGGTTTGTCAATCCAAATTCTCTGCCTTTAATCTCTGGAATAAACGGACGGGCTCCGGTTGCAACTAATAAATTGCCGTATTCAAAACTTTCATTATTTACACAAACGGCATCATCTTCAATGACGGCTTTCCCATAGACAATATTGTTTCCGACGCTTTCATTTTCTAATTGGTTTATGTGCCTCAGCATCTTTTGAGTTTCAACAATTTTCTCAACAATTTTCTCATAGGATATCTCAATTTGGCTTTTGAGAAATCCATGTTCTGTAAATCTTCTGTTTGACTCTATAAATTTGGTAATGTCTGTTAATGCGCAAATCACCATACATCCTTCGTTTAAACAGGTACCTGCAATATGGCTTTTTTCAATTAAAGTAACCTCTTTTCCTAATTTTCCAAGTTCTAAAGAGGCCAATCTTCCGGAGGGCCCTGAACCAATAACAATATTTTCCATTATAACACCTTGTAGATAGTTTTATATAATACTAACTTTTAATATTATGGTATATATTAAATTTTGGAGAGGTAACTTATGTGTATTGCAGCACCTGCTCATGTAGTGGAAATTAATAGAGAAGAAAACTGGCTGTATGCTGACTTTGGCGGAGCAAGACAACAAGCAAAATTGGATCTTTTACCTGATGTTGAAATTGGTGATTATGTTCTTATTCACGCCGGTTATGCAATAGAAAAATTAACAGAAGAAGCTGCTAAGGAATCTTTAGAAGCTTGGGAAGAACTTTTGGAAATTCTTGAAGAAGAAGACAAAGAATTGGAGAATCAAATGACTGATTAAAATCAGTAAATTGAAACTCTTTTTACTCCTTTTATTTTTAAAAATTCATTTATCAAATCGCCGCTGACAGCTTCTTCGGTTATTATGGTCAACAGCGGATTTTCTTGAAGTTCTGTATCTTCAGCGTAAGCCTGCCTTATGCTAATGCCTTTTTTTGTAATTAAACTTGTAGTGTTTGCAAGTATTCCTTCGCTTTCAGACCCCACTTCTATTTCAATCACTCCCAGCTTTAAGTTTTTGGCAATGTTTTTTAGAAGTGTTCCTGCAGGCACAATGCTGCTGAAGAGATTATACAATTCCTCGTCTTCTCTTATTAATTTAATTGTTGATTTTATAGCTCTTCTATCTACATCCGCTGCTGTTGCCAGTGATTTGTCGCTTATTTTAAGATTTCCGCAGTAAATTTTACAATCATCGCTTACGGACAGTCCAAGTTCAATCATTTTTTCTGCAACTCTTAATCTTGCAGGGTATTTTTTAAATTTTTCATTAATTTTTTCCCACATTTTAATCAACACTCCAACTTTTTGTACATTTAAGTTAGGTTATGTTGAGTATAATATATATTTATTATGCAATTTTATAAAAAAGATATAATATTGGTCATGTAAATTTCAGCACAAAACTCTTTAAAAGGAATTTCAAGTTTTACAATCCTGATTCTATATTATTGATTAATAATAATGTTTAAAGGATGTTGCACAACAATCTATAGTGCTGATTTTGTATAAAAAAGATGATGATGTGATTTACGTCTCCAAAACATTTTCATAAGGAGTGTTTTCTTGAAATACTTAATTTTTTAGAAAACTATAAATTATATAATATAATTTCAATATTATTGTGCAAATTGAAAATTCATTAAAAAAAGTAGTTTAAGTAGGCTAGATGGGATTCGAACCCATGACCTCCCGGTTATCAGCCGAGCGCGCTAACCAAGCTGTGCCACTAGCCTATATGATTATGGTACTATTTAACTGTCAACACTTATAATTATGTTAATTACTATATATAACTCTTTCGGTCATATATAGAAATTAATCAAAAATTTATCTATTAATCATTTCATTAATGGAATCTGCCATGGCATGTCCTTCGACAATAATTTTTGCATTTTCGATTCCTTCAACATTTTCAGCTCTGATTTTAGCATCAGCAGCAATGCGTGTAATACTCATACATCCAGGATTTGTTGGCTTGAGAGTAATTTCAGCTTGATCACCGTCAACAGCGATATTTTGTACAATGCCCATATCTACAATACTAATTCCCATATGAGGGTCATTAATTACATAAATAGCATCTTTAATATTATTTACAAGTTCTTCAGACATATGTTAAACCTCTAAAAATTTCATTATACTAATACTTTCATTAATGATGTTTATAAAAGTTGTTATTTTTTCTAACAAAATTATACTAAAACCTATTTGACTCTATGTTTTATTTTAACGCCAATGCCATTGCCGCACTCTACCATTTCATGTCCTGTCATCACAGCTTTTCCAACACCTGCAACACTGTTGTCCCGAACAACAACCACTTCGTCGTTAGGTACAATTTTAGGGTCTGCTTTAACAATTCCCGGTGCAAAAACAGTATTTGTCGATAAATCAAAATCAATTTCCACAACATGTATGTTCAGATTTTTTAAAATTTCTCCGCCGGGCAAATTTAATCTGTACAATCCGTTATCTTTATTCAATAATGCCAGTTGTTTTCCATTAGACAGGATTCTTTTATGATACATTCCTTTGGTTTTGACATTATCTGGAATAAATTTATCTCCATCTTCACCAAATTGGAATTTCGCAATTGATTTTAATTCATGCAAGGTTTTTTCTCTTCTGTTGACTTTTTCATGGTTTTTAAGTTCCATTCTCAAATTATAAAGTGAATCCGGTGAAGTGGGCCTTCCATCTTCGCAAACGTTTATAAAGTCATCAACATAGGCCTCACAGGATTCCAGATATCCTCCGGCAAGGTTTGCAACAACTTTCTTGCCTTTACAATAATGGGCAATCAGCCTGCCGGTTTCTTTTATTTCATCCTGTGACCATGAACCTGTTGTACTTACATCGTAAGACTGGATAGGGAATGTATTTTCAAGTTCCCTTGGACAGATTCCAAAAGGGGAAGTTACAATAAGTTCCTGATATGAACGGGTAAGTTTTCTAAATTTTTGATGTGATTTTGAATTAGAATAAGGTTTTTTCATACTGCACGGCAGTAAAACAACAGTGGAACCGAGAGGTTCCATCATTTCCATTCTTTGTCTCCATCTAACTGCTTCCGGACGATATAGAGACTCTTCACTTGAACATATTACTTTCATATTATTCCTCAAAAGCTTTAATCAATTCATTATCTAATTTAATTAGTCTTTCAATATTATCTTCACTGTCTGGAATTTGAATTTTCCATTTGTTTATAACATAATCCAAATCCACTTCCATGCTGCCGCTCATTAGGTTATCTGCATGTGCAACAATCTTTTCTTCAAGTGTTTCTGGCAGATAAGATTTTTCTGGAAGCCCAAGTTCCACAGCCTCATCTTCTGTTATTCCGGCACCAATATGTCTTTCAATAATATTTAAAACTTCTTTGGGATAACCGTATTTTTTAGCTATTTTAACTCCTTCTATGGCATGGCAGATTCCATGTGTTTTGGACCTTCCAATATCATGCAAAAGAGCCCCCTGTCTGATGAGGTCTGTGTCTACATTATCAAAATTATTGGCTATTTCCATAGCTTTTTTATAAACTGCCCTGCAGTGATTTATAACATTTTGAGGAGTATTCTCTTTTTTAAGCAATTCAATTTCCATTTTTAATCTTTAGCCATTTTTTTATTAAAGGATTTCAAATCACTTTCAGTTTCTGCGATTTTTGTTTTTATGGATTCAATTACTTCCTCATTGTCCTGAAACATTAATTCTTCACCGCATACGCAGAAAAATTCATCGTCAGAAGCTTCGTCAAAATTATATCTTACATGGCCATGAGGGCAGGCGAAATAGATGTTGTGCTCTTCTTTAAGTAAGCTGTCTTTAAGCTGAGCCAAAACCTTTTCAGATTCTTCATTAACTTTTTCAATCAACTCATCTTCTTCAAATTTCCAAGAATAAGTAAACCATTGGGTGTCAGGGTCTTTACTTCTTTTATAATTAGCAATTTTCAAATCGTAAAGTTTGTATAATATTCTTCTGACAATGTTTAATTTAATTTCAGTACTATTGGCTATTTCTTCATCAGTTTCAACACCGTCAATCAGAGCTTTAATAATAGGTATGATGGTATTTTCGACTGTGTTGTGAATATCATTAGCAATATATTGAATTTCTTCTGGAGTCAGTTCCAATGCTCTTATAAGATTATCAATTCCTGTCGGGGTTTCTTCGGTAGGGTATCTATCCCTAAAATTCTTTTTAAGGTTCTCTTCATGGTCTTTTTCAACAATTTTTGATAATAAGTTTTTTACTAATGGATCATCTATCATTTAACGTCCCCTAAAGCAGTTTCTGTTTTTCTCGAGAATTTTAAAAAATAAACTAAAAATTATAATAATTTATTAATATTAACTTAATTTATGTCTTTTGTATTATAAAAAGATATCTAATATTTTTCTAAGATATTCAATAAATTTTCAATAATGTAGTCTACTTCCTCATTGCTTAAGGTGGAGTATATAGGCAAACTTATCTCATTTTTAAATAAATTGTATGCATTCGGATAATCTCTGATGTCAAAACCCATATTTTTATATGCTGTAAGCATTGGAAGCGGCTTATAATGTACGTTTGTACTTATTCCTCTCTCTTCCATTTCAATTATGATTTCGTTTCTCTGCTCTGGGGTAATGTCTTTAATCCTTGCCAGATATAAATGGCCGGAAGATTTTGAATTTTCGCTTAAATGTTTTGGACATATGACTTTGCTGTTCTTGAATCCTTCATCATATTTTTCAATAATTTCTAATCTTCTCTTAAGCATTGAATCATATCTTTCAAGCTGTCCAAGACCGATTCCTGCCTGAACATCAGTCATATTGCATTTGTATGCCGGAATAAGAATGTCATATTCCCATGACCCTTTCTGTGTTTTTTCCAGGGCGTCCTTGGTTTGGCCGTGAAGTGAAAGGATTTGCAATTGTTTATATAATTTTTCGCTGTCAATTTTTGTGTTGTGCTTCCAGGTTACAGCTCCTCCTTCCGCTGTTGTTAAATTTTTAACTGCATGGAATGAAAAACAGGAAAAGTCCGCAAGACTTCCTGCTACTTTATTATTTTGAACAGCTCCAAAACCATGAGCACAATCGGACAATACAATGATTCTGCCAAAAGCTTCCTGTATGTCATTATCCGCATGGAATAATTCTTTCTTATCTTCGATTATCTCAAACAGTTTGTCATAATCGCATAAAATACCTGCAATATCAACCGGGATGATGACTTTTGTTTTATCAGTAATGGCATTTCTTACTTTTTCATAATCCATCTCTTCTCTGTCTTCTTGACTGTCAATAATCACTGGTGTTGCACCTACATGGCAAACAACGCTGCATGTAGCAGTATATGTATATGCAGGCACGATTACTTCATCCCCTTCTCCAACGCCTAACATCCTTAAAGTCATCTCTAAAGATGCAGTTGCAGAACCTAAACAAACAGTTTTATCGCTGTGGCAATAATCAGTAATTCTTTTTTCAAATTCCTTTGTTTTCGGCCCGGTTGTAATCCAGCCGGATTTTAATGAGGATATCACTTCTTCTATTTCTTTTTCGGTTATGTCAGGTGGTGAAAATGGAATATTCATCTTTATTACTCTCCGTTAACATCAGAAGATTCTCTGTAAGTCGGAACACATTTTTTCATACTTTCTTTGATTAATGTTTTATCTGTAATGTCCTGTTCAATAAGATTTCTTAAAATGGTTAGTTTTTCATTAACGTCATCCATTGTAAAGTCCATCGGTTCTGTAATGAATATTTTTTCATGTCCTGTCTCTTCGAGATTTTCTTCATCCATTAATATTTCTTCATATAATTTTTCTCCGGGTCTCAGGCCTGTAATTTTAATTTCAATATCTTCTCCAAGAGTCAGTCCTGACAGTTCAATTAAACTTTTGGCCAAATCATAAATTTTAACTGGATCGCCCATATTCAATACAAATATCTCTCCGCCTTTAGCATAGGTGATTGACTGCAATACTAAAGCTATTGCTTCAGGTATTGTCATGAAAAATCTGGTAATGTCCTTATGAGTTACAGTTACAGGACCTCCGGCATCAATCTGTTTTTTAAACAATGGCACGACAGACCCGTTACTTCCCAAAACATTTCCAAAACGGACAGCTACAAATTCAGTTTCACTTTCTTTATCCTTTGCCTGAATAATCATTTCACAGAGTCTTTTTGTAGCTCCCATTATGTTTGTTGGATTAACTGCCTTGTCGGTTGAAATTAAAATAAAACGTTTGGTGTGATATTTATCACAGGCATTGACGAGATTATTTGTTCCAAATACATTATTTTTAATTGCTTCTGTCGGATTGTTTTCCATTAATGGAACATGTTTATGTGCAGCTGCATGGAAAACAATTTCCGGACTGTATTCCTCAAATATTTCAAATATTCTTTTTTCATCTCTAATGTTTGCAATAATGGCTTTGATGTCATTATTGGGATATTTGTCTTTAAGTTCTAGTTCAATGTTGTAGAGATTATTTTCATATATGTCTAACATTAATAACTGCTTAGGATTGTTGAGCATGATTTGTCTGCAAAGTTCCTCTCCGATGGATCCTCCTCCGCCGGTTACTAAAACAACTTTGTCATTAATTAAACTTTTAATATTGTTGTTGTCTAGCTCTACCGGATCTCTTCCAAGCAAATCTTCAATTTCAACATCTCTTAGGCTGTTATATAAATTTTCAGAAGAGATTAGTTCTCTCAAACCTGGTAAAACTTTTACTTCGGCATCTGTTTTGCTGCAGATTTCCAATATTTCTTTTTTATTTTTATTGTCAATATTGACTATGGTGAAAAATATTGAATCCACTTGGTACTTGTCGCATATTCTTACAATATCTTTTCTGCTGCCTATGATTCTCACTCCGGCAACGGTATATCCTATGCGTTTTCTGTTATCGTCGATAATACCAATAATTTCATATCTTCCCTTTAATGTTGAATTCAATGTTTTGATAATGTCATTTGCAGAGTATCCTCCACCAATAATCAACAATTTCTCCCTGTTTTCCTCCCCATAATGGATTCCTTTATTTGCAGTGTAGGACAGTAAAACATATCTTATAACCAAATGGTATGCGACAATTATGATTCCTATTAATATTCCAACACTTAGATTGAATTTAATTGAAGGAGTTTTCATTTTTAAGAATGCCTCTTCAATCAGAGAAACAATTATCAGGCTTGTTACTGAAAAAAGGATGTATAATATGTAGTCTTGGTTATTCTCGTAACGGACGATGTTGGAATATCTTTTTGTTAATCTGAAAATTATCTGCAAAACAATTATTGCTAGTATAATGCTGATTAAAATTTCATTTCTTGTTATTATCATTATTGGATTCATTAAAAATGAATCGGTAATTAAAACAGATATGAGGTAATATCCTAAAATTACAGAAACACAATCCATCAATGGCAATAAAAAATTCCGATATTTTCCAAGATTGTCCATTTTCATAAAAATCATCCTTTTCTATTAAATGTATAATATAACTTATAAGTTATCAAGTATAAGCACTATTTATTATGTTAATTATTTAATATAAAACTTTCTTTAAAAGTATTTTTCGGCAGGATATTGGCTTATTGGCCATTTACATACTTTTTAATTATTGATTTGTCATAATTATGGATATTATGTATTAGATTTTCCTAATTATTACTGCAGGTGTGTGAACAATTGAATCAAGGTCTTCCATTGTCACTTCATCGATTTCGCTGCCGAGCAATGATTTGACGCTATGTATTGTTTTCATCTCGGTTGAAAGTGACTTTTGATAATCTTCAGCAATATTGGCTATTTTCAGTGCGGTTTCAACATCAATTATTTCACTGCATCCAATTGGGGTGGATCCCATATTTTCGCATAGTTGACCTTTGACATATCCTAAAAATCCCTTATCTGCATCAATGCCGTTTATGGCTGTTGGAAGTCCGGTAAAGTATTTTCCATTTTTCATATAAGTCGCATCGGTATCAATAATCATCACACAGACTTCTTTTCCGATTTCCTTTTTAATGTCTTCTGCGACTTTTTGAGGATTTTCCGGAAGCAGAGAAACATAAGTTCCAGGAGCATTGCTTAAATCAACTCCTGCTTCTGAAGCTGGTTTTAGAGCATGCTTCAATCCGTATAATTGCAGAATGACTTCTTTATGCGCTTTGGTCTCTTCAGGCAGTTTTCTTAAATTTTTTATTGTTCGCTTTTTAATTTTTAAGGCAGGACCCAGAACATATCCCCACAGATATTTGCTCCAGACTGTTGTTAAAAATTTCGCAGTCAGTGAAGGTTCATATTCTGATTCGTCAACCAGTCTATTTTGTGAAACCGAAACAGGAGTTTCGGCTATTACAAGATAATCATTGTTTTCCATCAGTTCTTTTGCAGGTTCAATAATAACGTCCAAACTGTCATTAGGTTTAATATAGCCTGTTTCAATAGGAATTACAAGGTAATCTCCATTAATCACATGCTTTACATTTTCTAGATTACTACTTTTCATAAAAATCTTTATTAAATTTGATATAATAAATATTAAATAATAAGGATATTTATAAATAATTATCTATTTTATGGTGTTGCTCATGACAAGAAAATTTATTACATATTTTGATAAGGAAGGTAATGACTATACAGATGAATTAATAATGGCCATTAAGGACAAATTGGAAATCTCTCCAAATATCAAAAGGATTCTGATAGCTTCCGCAACAGGCGAATCAGCATTAAAATTATATGATGCCGTTGGTGAGGATGTTGAAATAATTAATGTGACACATCATATGGGATTTAGCGGAGCTAATGAATCAGATATCTCACAGGAAATGATTGAACAACTTGAATGCGTCGGAATTAAAACATACTTTGGAAGTCATGCATTTAGCGGCGCTGCAAGAGGAGTTACCAACAAATACGGAGGATATTCTCCTTTGGACGTTGTGGCAGACACTTTCAGAATGTTTTCTCACGGTATAAAAGTCGGTGCCGAAATTTCAATCATGGCTGCCGACGCAGGTTTAATTCCTGTCGGCGAGGAAATAATGGCTGTTGGTGGCAGAGCCCATGGTGTGGACAGTGCGGTTATTCTAACGCCGGTCAATGCAAAAAATTTGTTTGATTTAAAAATTCATGAGATTATAGCAATGCCCAGAGACTAAGTTTAATTATTTTTCATGACAAAGATTTTGAAAATATCAAATTAAATATTAGTTGCATTTAAATATAAGTAAAAATAAAGATATTTAACAATTATTTTAAAGCAGAGTATGTGGGGTTAATTTGTGAAATTTATAGACGATGCAATCAAAGAATCCGAACAAAGAATGGAAGAAAATGCTCCTGATAAATTCTCTTCTGATATTGATGATGATCTTATAGAGATGATTAAAGGAGCTAAAACTAATATATTTGTTGTTGGTGCTGGTGGAGCAGGAAACAACACCATTTCAAGATTAAACGAAATGGGTATCGAAGGTGCAACAACAATCGCAGTAAACACTGATGCTCAAGATTTATTTTATAGTCAATCCTCTAAAAAAATCCTTTTAGGCAGACAAACCTCTAAAGGATTGGGAGCTGGCGGAGAACCATCGGTTGGTGAAGAATGCGCTGAAGAAAGTGAAGATGAAATCAGAGACGAATTGGACGGTGCAGATATGGTATTTGTCACCTGCGGTCTTGGTGGAGGAACCGGAACCGGTTCAGCACCAATAATATCCAAACTTTCTAAAAAATTAGGGGCATTGACCGTTGCTGTAGCTACTATGCCGTTTTCAGCAGAAGGTATTAAAAGAAGAGAAAATGCTGAACAGGGTTTAGAAAAACTTCAGGAATCTGCTGACACTGTTATTGTAATTCCAAATGATAAGCTATTGGAAGTGGCACCTAATTTGCCACTGAACAAGGCATTCATGGTATCTGATGAGATTTTAGGAAGGGCTGTTAAAGGCATTACAGAACTAATTACCAAAAAAGGTCTTGTAAGTCTGGACTTTGCAGATATTAGAAGTATCATGGGCGGTTCAGGAATGGCTATGATTGGTATGGGTGAATCTGATACTGGTGATAGAGCTTTAGAATCTGTACATGAAGCATTAAGCAGTCCATTATTGGATATTGATATTTCAAATGCTACTGGTGCATTAGTTAACATATCCGGTAGTTCTGACTTAACATTACATGAAGCTGAAAAGATTGTTCAAGTTGTTGCTGATAAGTTGGATCCTGAAGCTAATATTATTTGGGGTACCCAAATTGATGAAAGCCTTCAAAATACTGTTAGGACCACTGTTGTTGTTTCAGGCATCAAATCTAATTATGAAATTGATTCAACTCCTGAAATTGAGTATGCTGAAGAAAAAACCGAAGATGCATCAGCTGACGATCAATTAGATGATTTCATTGATGGAATCTTCTAATTCCATTTTTTTATTTTTTTATAAAAATGCAAACATTTATTAATGTTTAAATTAAAATTCATTTTATTACTATTATTTTATTATAATTTATAAAAATTCTTAATTTTGGGTATTTAAATGAATGTTGGAGAAAGTTTTAATAAATTTATTAAAGACAGTAAAAGAGTATTAAAAGTTGCTAAAAAACCTGATGGTAAAGAATATCTTGAATTGGCAAAAATTTCTGCTTTAGGAGTGGCTGTCATTGGTGTCATCGGTTTTGTTATAGTTTTATTAGGTTCTTTAATTGGAATATAAAACTATTCTTTTTTATTTTTTTAATCTCATAAATTGTAGTAAAATTTTTTTAGTAATATGTTGTTTTATTTAAAATTATCATTTTTTTGAAAACTTTTAAATACTATTATTTATATATATATAGATATTATAGAAATCTTATTTTTCAAGACAGCATTTCTTGGAAATTATGGCTTTTATAATATTTTTAACTTAATGTATGATTTTATTAACAAGAAAAAATTTTAAAAATAGGTGAATTTTTTATGGAAGATATTAATAGTTCCATATATGCTCTTAAAACATCCGCAGGTCAAGAAAGGAATGTTGCTAGACTTTTAGCACGTAAAGCTAAAACCATTGATGGTATTGGCATTTCCTCAATTCTTGTTCCAGAATCTTTAAAAGGGTATATTTTAGTTGAATCTTCAACAAAGATAGATCTTAGAAATCCTGATTTAAAAGTACAACATTTAAGAGGGGTTGTTGGAGGTAATGCCACTGTCACTTTTGAGGAAGTGAAAAGATTCTTGAAACCAGAGCCGATTATCTCCTCTATTCAAAAGGGAAGTATTGTCGAACTTATTTCTGGTCCTTTCAAAGGAGAAAGAGCAAAAGTGGTTCGTATTGATGAATCACGTGAAGAAGTCGTTCTTGAGTTAATAGAAGCTGCAGTGCCTATTCCAGTCACTGTTAAAGCTGATCAAATTAGAATAATTCAAAAGGAGGCTGACTGATGGCTAAAGATACAGTCGAAGTTCTTATCGAAGGTGGAACTGCAACTCCTGGTCCACCATTAGGTCCGGCTTTAGGACCTCTCGGTATTAACATGATGCAAGTAGTTGAAGAGATTAATAAGAAAAGCGCTGACTTCGCAGGAATGAAAGTGCCTGTTAAAGTCATCGTTGATCGTGATACTAAAGATTTCGAAATTGAAATCGGTACTCCGCCTACAACTGCTCTTATCATGGAAGAGTTAGGCATCGAAAAAGCTTCTCATGAACCAGGTTTAGACATTGTTAATGACTTACCAATTGAAACTGCATTTAAAATTGCAAGAATGAAATTTGATTCATTACTTTCAAATGATTATAAAGCAGGTGTCAAAGAAGTTATGGGAACCTGTGTAAGTATGGGATTATCTGTTGATGGTAAAGACCCAAGAGAAGCACAAAAAGATGTTGATGCTGGAAAATATGATGATATCTTATTAGGATAGATATCATATTGTTAAATTTAAATTAAGTTAATAAATACAGTGTATATGATGTTATAATTACGGTTATAATTGATATACTGTTTTTAATTCATGCAATCGTTGAAGAATTTTTTTCTTGTAATCGATACTCATGAAACCAAAAAAATATCCAATGAACGTAATGTTCATGGGGGATTAATATGACACAAGATGTAATTAACGCGGTGAAGGAGGCAAAAGAACAATCTAAGCCGAGAAACTTCACTGAGTCCGTAGATATTATTATTAATATCCGTGACTTAGATGTCAAAAAGCCAGAAAATAGGTTTAATGAGGAAGTTACTCTTCCTAACGGCCGTGGCAAAGATGTTAAAATCGGAGTCATTGCTGATGGGGAACTCATTGTTCAAGCTAAGGAAGCTGGTCTTGACACTGTAATTAATAAAGGAGATTTGGAATCTTTAGGAAAAGACAGAAAAGCAGCTAAAAAAATGGCTAACTCTGTTGATTTCTTAGTGGCTCAAGCTGATATGATGCCACTTGTTGGTAGGTTCTTAGGTCCAGTACTCGGACCTCGTGGCAAAATGCCAAAACCGGTACCTGCAAGCATCAAATTGGACCCTCTTTTAGATAGATTACAAAGTACTGTTAAAGTTGGCGTAAAACAACAAGCTAGTATTCAAATCGTTGTTGGAAGCCAAGACATGTCAGACGAAGCTATAGCTGAAAATGTTGAAACTGTTCTTACAGTCTTAGACCGCAATTTAGAAAAAGGAAGAAGTCAAATCAAGTCCATGTTTATAAAAACAACTATGGGACCAGTAGTGAGGGTGATCTAATGGCTCATGTTGCTGAATGGAAAAAGGAAGAAGTTAAAGAGCTAAAAAGCATCATTGATCAATATGATGTAATAGGTATTGTTGATTTAATGAACATTCCTGCAAAACAGCTTCAAGAAATGAGAAAATCTCTCAAAGATAATGCTGTTATCAGAATGTCTAAAATTAATCTTATTGAATTAGCTCTTAAAGATTGTAATGCTGATAAAAACAACATTGTTGATTTATCCCAACATATGGATGGTCAAGTTGCACTTATCGCAACTGAAATGAATCCTTTTAAACTGTACAAAATATTGGAAGACAGCAAAACCGAAGCTCCTGCAAAACCGGGAACTATTGCTAGTGACGATATTATTGTACCTGAAGGAGACACTGGTTTTGAACCGGGTCCTTTCTTAGGTGAATTACAACAAGTTGGAATTCCTGCTAAAATTGATAAAGGTAAAATTTGCGTACAAAAAGAAACTGTTGTTGTAAAAGCAGGTGAAGAAGTTTCTAAACAAGTAGCAACAACCTTATCCAGAATGGATATCAATCCAATGGAAGTAGGAATGGATTTAAAAGCAGTATATGAAGATGAAGCAATTTATACTTCCGACGTACTTGCAATCGACGAAGAACAAACATTAGCTGACGTTCAAAATGCATTCAGAAATGCATTTAATTTATCTGTAAACGCAGCAATTCCTACTGATGAAACTATTTCCACTATTATTACTCTCGCATACACTAGAGCTGTAAATGTTGGTGTTGCAGGAGCAATTATGACCTCTGAAACTTCTGAACCGATTATCGGTTTAGCACAAGCTAAAATGTTAGCTTTAGCATCTGAAGTTGCTGATGTAGCCGGCGCTATTGATGATGAATTAGCTGAAAAACTTTCTAATGTTGCTGTAGCAGCTGCTCCAGTAGTTGAAGATGTTGTTGAAGAAGAAGAGGAAGAAGAGGAAGAAGAAGAAAGTAGTGAAGAAGAAGCAGCAGCTGGGTTAGGAGCTCTCTTCGGTTAAATTAATTGATTAAAATTTTTATTATTATAAAAAACTAACACTTTAAAAAATTAATGGTGATAACATGGAATACATATATGCGGCAATGATTTTGCACAGTGCAGAAAAAGAGATTAACGAAGAAAATGTTAAAAGTATTATTGAAGCAGCAGGAATTGAAGCTGAAGATGCTAGAATCAAAGCTTTAATTGCAGCTTTAGAAGATGTAGACATCGACGAAGCTATGGAAACTACTGCAATGGCAGCAGCACCTGCAGCTGCAGAAAAAGTGGAAGAAGAAGAGGAAGAAGAAGCTTCTGAAGAAGAAGCAGCAGCTGGATTAGGTGCTCTCTTCGGATAGATTTTTTAAATCTATCACCTTTCTTTTTTTTATTTGCTATTTTTTTACAATTTCAACTGATTCTTATTTTCGTTTTATCATTTAACAGGCAACTTATTTTTATCAGGTTCATAATTTAATTTTCATTTTCAATACATCAATTTTTAATTTATACTGATTTTTTCACTAATATATTTATTTAACAAAAATCATAGTTTATACTAATAAATAATTAAACTGATTCATATGGTAGAAATTTTTGAAAAACTTGGTTATAAACTGCAGACTTGTAAAACTTGTGGACAGGAGTTTTACTCCCAGGTTGACAGAGACACTTGTGGAGATGCTCCATGTGATGAGTATGGCTTTATTGCAAATCCTGCTACTGATAAACCATACAATTTATATGAAATCCAAAAAGTTTTTAAAGAATTTTTAGAAAGCGAAGGGCATGTAGCTATTGACAGATATCCTGTTTTAGCTAAAAGATGGAGGGATGATGTATTTTTAGTTGGTGCATCAATTTTCTGTTTCCAACCGTGGGTTACCTCCGGACTTGTTAAGGCTCCTGCAAACCCTCTGGAAATAGCTCAGCCGTCCATTCGGTTAAACGATGTGGACAATGTCGGAAGAACTGGTCGTCACATGACCTGCTTTACAATGGGGTCACACACAGTAATAAATACTGAAGATGAATTTGTTTACTGGGAAGATGAAACCATCAGGCTCTGTCATGAATTTTTCAAATCTATTGGAATTAACACAGAAGAAATCACATTCATTAAGTCCTGGTGGGCCGGCGGAGGTAATGAAGGGCCTTGTTATGAGGTATGCTGCAGGGGTGTGGAACTTGCAACTCTTGTTTTCATCCAATATGAAACTTTAGAAGACGGATCTAAAAAGGAAATTCCAATTAAGGTTGTGGATACCGGTTATGGTCTTGAGAGAATTGCATGGATTTCACAGGGAACTCCTACTGCATATGATGCATGCTTTGCACCTGTTGTTGACAAATTAAAAGAATTGACCGGTGTTGAAATTAATGAAGATATTCAGGGAAGAAACGCTCAAATTGCAGGAATGATGGATATTGAAGATATTGGGGATTTAAAGGAACTTCGCCAACAGGTTGCAGATAGTTTAGGCCTTTCTTTAGAGGACTACCTAAAGGCTGCAGAGCCGATGGAAGCAATTTATATTATTGCAGACCATACCCGTTGTCTTGCTTTTATGCTTGCTGACGGCATTATTCCGTCTAATGTAAAAGAGGGATATTTGGCAAGGTTGGTTTTAAGAAGGACAATACGCTTTATGAAAGAGTTAAACATGAAGGAATCTCTTGCCGATGTAATGGAGATACAGCTTGATTTCTTATCCAAATTCTATCCGGAAATCCGTGACTGCGAAGAGCATATCATGAATATTATCGCCCTGGAAGAAGAAAGATATGCTGCAACAGTTAAAAAAGGAAGAAGCATTGTTAAAAGATCAATTAAAAGACTTAAAAAAGAAGGCAAAGATGAAATGCCTCTTGACATGCTGATTGATTTGTATGATGCGCATGGAATTCCTCCGGAAACAGTGGTTGAAATGGCCGGTGATGATTTTTCAGTAAATGTTCCTGACAACTTCTTTACTCAAGTGGCCGGAGCTCATGAAAAAGAAACTGCAGCTGAAAAATCCACTTTCAAAGTAGATTTCCCTGAAACTGATTTATTATTCTATAAAGATTTCTACCAACAAGAATTTGAAGCAGAAGTTTTAGGTTTAGTCGAAAAAGAGGATGAGTCATGTTTGATATTTGATAAAACTTCATTTTATCCTGAAGGGGGAGGTCAGCCTTCAGATATTGGGGAAGTTTTAATTGAAGGTAAGGTCTTTAAAATCAGATATGCCGAAAAAGTCAACAATGTTGTATTGCATCATGTTGACGGAGATATTTCAAAGGATGTTGTGGGCAAAACAGCAGTAGGTAAAATCGATTGGACAAGAAGAATAACAATTGCGCGCCACCACACAGGAACCCACTTAGTTATTGCAGCTGCAAGAAAAGTATTGGGTCAGCACATCTGGCAGGCAGGTTCTCAAAACGGACTTACAAGAGCCCGTATTGATTTGTCTCATTACAAACGCATCACTCAGGAAGAATTAAATGAAATTGAAAAGCTGGCTAATGAATATGTAATGGAAAATATTGATTTGGATATCCAGTTCCATTCAAGAGATGAAGCACAGGAACTGTATGGATTTGTCCTCTACCAGGGAGGTATTGTTCCGGGTAAAATGATTCGTGTTGTCAAAATCCCAGGTGTTGATGTTCAGGCTTGTGCAGGTACACATGTTTTAAGAACAGGTGTTGTCGGACCAATCAAGATTAATAAAACTGAAAGGGTCCAGGACGGTGTTGAAAGAATTGATTTCTCAGCAGGTCTTGCTGCAATTGACTCGATGCAATATGATAATGAAATTTTAAGGGAAAGCTCTTCCATATTCAAAGTCGAAAAGGATCAGCTTCCGAAAACATGTGACAGGTTCTTCAGTGAATGGAAAGCGCAGAAAAACGAAATCGACAGATTAAAATCCCAAATAGCTTCTTTAAAAATGAAGTCTCTTGCTGATGATTATGACGAAATCAACGGTTTGAAAGTTGTATCCGAGTTGATGGAAGCTGATTTTAAGGAACTTCAAAAAATAGCAACAGACTTTACGGATAGTGGAAAGGCAGATGTGGTTGTCATTGGAAATAATGATGGTAAAATCGTTGGAGCTGCTTCTCAAAATGCAATTGATAATGGAATTAAGATTAATGAGATTATTAAAACTGCAGCAGGAGTATTGGGCGGTGGCGGCGGAGGCCGTTTAACCTTGGCGCAGGGTGCAGGTAAAAATAATGATAAGATGGATGAAGCTATTCAGGTTGCAGTTGATTTAATCAAAGGATAATTTCTTATCCTTTTTCTTAACAGCATCCTAATTTGTGCTTTTAAACTCATGTTGACTTATCAGCATTGTTTTAAAAGCCATATTTTTATAGTATTAAAATTATAAATTACACTGCTGTTATATTCAAAAAACCGACATTGAAGGGATTGCTGCATTTTAAGTGTGTATTAAATTAAAAGAGTTGTTTAGATGAATCATAATTTAATTATTGCCAGATATGGTGAAATTGGATTAAAAAGTCCAAAAATAAGGTCTCGTTTTGAAAAAAAACTGGTTAAAAATATTAAAGCCTCTTTTGAATGCAGGGTTGAGAGAAACCAGGGAAGAATTTATATTTTTCCTGAAGACTTCAATCAGGGGATTGAAAAATTAAACAAGGTTTTTGGTGTTGTATCATATTCTCCTGCAACTTCAACCAAGGCCAGTTATGATGATATTGATGAAACATTAACCGAGTATACTGAAAGCCTGGTCAGTATGGGATTATTGGATGAGGATACTAAATTCGCCATTAAATGCCGTCGTGTCGGAAAACATGATTTCACCTCTCAGGAAATGGCTGCTCACTGTGGAGGGGTAGTGAGAAGTGTTGTTCTGGCGCCTGTTGATTTGACAAATCCTGATTTGACAATTTTTGTGGAAATAAGGGATGGGGATGCTTATATTTTCCATGAAAAAATTAAAGGACCTGGAGGACTTCCTTTGGGAACACAGGGAAAAGTTGTCGTGCTTTTATCAAGTGGAATTGACTCTCCGGTAGCTGCTTACATGATGATGAAGAGAGGATGTGAGGTTATAGCTCTTAATTGCGATAATGAGCCTTTTACTACTTCTAAGGCCAGTGAGCTTTTTGAAAGGTTAGTTGACCAGTTAAATGAATATGCAAAAGGAGTTCCTATTAAAAAACGTGTTGTTCCATATGGGCAATATTTGCAAGCAGCCAAAGAAAAGGCTCCTGAAAAAATGACTTGCGTGTTGTGCAAATCTGGTATGTATCACATTGCAGAAAAATTAGCAGTAAAGCTTGGAGCCGATGCTATTGTTGATGGAAGCAGTGTGGGGCAGGTGGCTTCACAGACTTTATCAAATATTCTGGCCACAAGATACGGTGTTGAAATGCCGATTCTGTCTCCACTGATAGGTCTTGATAAAGAGGAAATCGCAGAAATTGCCAAAAAAATCGGAACTTTTGAAATATCCAAAATTGATGATGGTGGATGCAGTGCTGTTCCAAAATATCCCGAAACACATGCAGATTTAAATCGTGTTAAAATAGCTTGTGAAGATATGAATCAGGACGAGGAGCTTAAAAAAGCTTTTAAAACCATTAGAAAACTTGAGTAAGTTTTCATTTTTACTTTTTTTAACATTATTTTAAAATTATTAACTGGTATACATAATAATTAAATACTATACAATATATAATTAATACATGTATAGTAAATATTATTTACTAATCCGAGGTTATTAAAATGAAAACTACTGTTAGTGTAATTAAAGCTGATATTGGTAGTGTGTCTGGACATTGTGTAGCACACCCTGAATTAATAGATATTTGTGATGAAGTTTTAAACGAAGCTTTAGAAAATGGAATCATAAAAGATTACTTTATTTCCCGTTGCGGAGACGACATAGATTTAATCATGACTCACGATAAAGGGGAAGAAAATGAAGAAGTTCATAAAACAGCATATAATGCATTTATGAAAGCTACTGAAAGAGCACGTGAATTAAAATTATATGGTGCAGGTCAGGACTTGTTATCCGACACCTTTTCTGGAAACATCAAAGGTATGGGTCCTGGTGTAGCGGAAATTGAATTTGAAGAAAGGCCGTCTGATCCGGTACTCATATTCTGCTGTGACAAAACTGAACCTGGTGCATTTAACTTGCCTGTATTTAGAATTTTTGCAGATCCATTCAATACTGCAGGTCTCGTAATTGACCCAAGCTTACATGAAGGATTTAAATTTGAAGTGTTTGATGTAATCGAACACAAAAAAGTTGTCTTAAACTGTCCTGAAGAAATGTATGACTTGCTTGCATTAATCGGTTCTACCGGAAGATACGTAATTAAAAGAGTATGGAAGAAAAACGGCGAAATTGCAGCTGCAGTAAGTACCGAAAGGTTAAACTTAATGGCTGGTGAATATGTCGGTAAAGATGACCCTGTATGTATTGTAAGAGCACAATCCGGTTTTCCTGCAAACGGTGAATGTGTAGATCCATTTGCATTCCCTCACATCGTAAGCGGATGGATGAGGGGATCCCACAACGGTCCATTAATGCCTGTGTCTGAAGCAGAAGCAAATCCAATTAGATTTGACGGACCTCCTAGAGTAGTCGGTTTAGGTTTCCAAGTGTCCAACGGACAATTAATAGGTCCTGTTGACTTATTTGATGATCCTGCATTTGACCCTGCTCGTGAACAAGCAGCCAACATTGCAAGTTACCTCAGAAGACATGGTCCATTTGAACCACACAGATTGCCTTCTGAAGAAATGGAATACACTTCATTGCCTGGTGTAATGAAAAAATTAGAATCCAGATTTGAAGATATGGATTAAATTTAGGAGATTTTAACATCTCTTCTTTTTTTTATTTTTTATTGCCTTTGCAGAAATCATTTTTAATAGTCTGTGCTGATTTTTATTTGAAATTTAATAAAGAGGATATTATTTTTCATTGAATGGTCATTTAAATGCATATTTAATTTTTTAGCTGCTGGTCATATGGCAGGATTTATGGAATTTCATCAATTTTATAAAAAATTATTAATAACAGTTTTGTTTTAATATAAATTATATAAAGTATATTTAATAATTTTTAAAGATTATTGTATGATAATTTTTAGGATTTTTATTAAATTTATCTTTATATATTTTGCGCTTAATAGGTTATTGCTATTGGCGCATTATAAATTGTAAGGATGGGATTTTAAATTGAAAATTAATAAATTTTTGTTATTAATTTTGATATTTGGTATTTTATTGTCTTGCATTAGTTTTGTTTCTGCTTCAACTGATGTTGAAGGTAATTTAACTTTTGCAGATGATGCAAGTGATGCTGGTGTCGGGATTAGTAATGCTGAGTCTTATTCTTCTTCTAATGTCTTTTCTGACGAACTGAAATCAACTAGTAATGTTATTGTTAATCAAAAGAATTATAAGATGTATTTTAATCAGGATAATGTTTTAAAAAAGGAGTATGGTGGTAAAATCATAACTTTTAGTGGTAAATTCGTAGATAACGGAGTGTTTACTATCGATTCACCTAATACTAAAATCACTGGACGGAATACATTATTTAACAATACAATTTTTAACATTAAAGCTGATGGTGTGATGTTAACTAATTTGAACTTTGTCTTAGATAAGGAATTTAGTGATAATGAATGTGCTGGAATATTGATTGGAGGCAATAATGTTACAGTTTACAATGTTACTATTGATTATACTGTACCTAAAAATTGTACTGGATTCGGAATCTATTCAAATGGTTTGAATGAAGATTTGGCTGATGTTAAATTAGTTAATAATACTGTTAAGATGCAGGGCAATGCTTTAGTTAGTGGTTATAATTATGGGATTGTTTTAATCCATACTCTGGATGCAATTGTTTCTGGAAATACTATTGACTGCCAGCTTCCATTAAGGGCGGTTAATTGGACGGCTGGAATATATGGTGGAATTAGTATGGATGCTGTTGCAGGTCTGGCAGCAGACTCATGCCACAATCTAAGATTATCTGATAATTATATTCGTTGTGCTGTTAATGGTGTGGCTCAGGGAGAACCTACATTGGATGCTGTATTGATTTATGCATGTCATAATTCAACAATAGAAAACAACACAATCATTGAAAATGATTACATTACAAAGAAAGGTGATGTTAATTATTTGTATGGTTTGGATTTGTATTTATCTAATAATGTTGTAATTTACGGCAATAATATTCATATTCGTACAAGTGGAGGTAAAGAGGCACACGGTACTGCTTATCCAATTCAAGTAACTGGGCAGGCGGAAAATATTCTAATTGCTTTTAATAATCTTACTAGTTATAGTAATGGACCTAATATCGGAATCTATTCTCAAAATTTTTTTGGTGTAACTCAACTTGATATTATTAGTAATTTTATTAATGTTACAGGTTTTGCCAGTAAACATAATTGGGCTTTAGTTGCCGGAATTGAAGTACAGGACTCCGATGATAAAATAATGAATAATACTATCATCGTAAATACTGTAAATGAATTTGAGAAAGGTTTTAATGTTTATGGAATAAGTTATTCTCAAACCACCAGTGGAAATCATACATACAATATTCAGTATAATAATGTCTCAACAAATAGTGATTATGTTGTCTCACTAAAAAGTGGGGGAGGATCTAGTGTTGTTGATTCGATTATTGCGAATAATATTTTAAAAGGCCGTAAGTATGGTGGTAATCGTGCAGCAACTATTGGTGGTGGAACTGGTAATATTATTATTAATAATACTGATGGGTCTAAACCTGTTCTTAAAATGGGCAGTAATGAATATCCTAATAGCTTGAAGAATTATTTAAATAATCCTTTTAAAGGAAATGGTTTCGGATTGGGATGGTTAAATAATGATGGTAACTCTTTAATTGGGAAGAATAATAGTCACAATAAATCTAATATCATTGGAAACAATCCTAATCATAGTAATTCACAATCTCGCAGCGGAGATTTAAATTCAACTTATTATTATTATGGTTCTTCGGGTATAGAGATTGCTAGTGCTTCTTCATCTTCTGGCGGTGCAGGCGGCAGTGGTCAATCTGAATTAGATAATCAAAAATCCTATGAAGTAACTAAAAAAATCGAAGGAAATGTAAATTACATTCAAATAGCTGCCGTGATTGCAATTGCATTAATATTGATAATTGTTGGATATAGGGTAAGAAAACGCAGTAAGGAAGAATATTAAAACTGATTAAATCAGATTTAAATAAAAAAACAAGCAACGAAGATATTTTTTTTTTGTCTTGTTTTTTTATACTATTTTTTTTCGTTAAAGGGTGTCCGCCAAAATTAATTTTTTTGATTTTGTGCTGAAAAATTTTTGACTTA